>JAQBEG010000248.1:0-4441 GCA_032123985.1 Deltaproteobacteria bacterium | reverse complement strand
TCCGAGCGGTCCACTCACCAACAGAATCCCTCGCGCGCCATGATCCCGGGCCGCCATGGCTTTGAAGCGAAGACTTGCGTAGCGCTGGAGATATTGGCGTCGGGCGCCGTCGAGCGAAGGGGGCATGTCGCGAAAGACCATGACCCACCGGTCGGTGATGTCGAGATCCGCGTAGTCATCGTGTGCTTCGTCCTGCCCATGCGCCGGAGCGATCAATCCATAACCTGCGAAGACAATTGGGCTCGCCGGAATCTCCCCAGACGCGGAAAACGCCAAAGGTCGCCAATCGGTATCGACCTCGAGGGGCAAGCCGACGACACTTTCAGGGCTAGTCGCCCCGGTTTTGTCGGTACTGTGGGTGCTGTCGGTGGTGCTCAATGTGAGCGCGTTATGCGGCCCAAGGGCGACGCCCGCGGTGAAGTCGAATGGGTGTAGGTAGCCGCCGGCCGCCCCTGCCGGCTCGAGGCCGATCTCACGCATCACACGAACGATGTACTCACTGGCGACGTCCTCGCCCGGGGTTCCGGCGCGGCGGCCCTCCGTGCGATCGTTCGTGAGGACTCGGACGTGAGCCTCGACGTCGATCGCCGAGATCGCCGAGATCGTTTCGGTCGAGTGGCGGTCGTCGGTCGGTTCTCCGATCGAGCAGCTGATCGAAGCGATGAGGACCATCGGGATCGCGCAGTAGACGGAGCGGCGTCTGGATGGAGAAGCAGGGCGGCGATGCATCGGCCGGACCATAGACGAGGACGAGACTTGATTTACTGCAGTAAACGCAAGACACGCCGATGCTGGTGTGTCGGGATCGTGCGACACTTTCCCGAGGGAGATCCTCCAGGGCCCGCAACGCGCTCGGCACGCAAATTGCTCTGGAGTTCGGAGCGTACGGAGTCCTTGCCTGAGGAAAATCTTTCACAACAGAGATCGAGGAGAGCCCAGCGTAATGCATGAAGAAATCGACTTGCGAGACGAGTTTGGAGAGGTTCGAATTCGCCGACTACCGAGCCCCGGAATCGCCGCCGTGTTGGCCGTTCTGCTTCCCGGCCTGGGTCATGTCTACACTGGTCGACTTGCGGCCGGTGCAGTCTGGTTTCTGGCCACGTCCTTTGCCTATTGGGCGATACTGGTTCCGGGCTTTCTGCTCCACGCCATCAATGTCTGGTCAGCCTACCGCGCAGCGGAGGAGGCGGGCGGATCGGTTCGCGGCTAGCGGCGCCCGAGAAAATCCCGTGATGTCGCGGGCTTAGCTGACCAGTCGGGGTTGTCTGCCCGGGCCAGCATCGGTATATAACCTCGTCCGGCCCCGCCGCTGGCGGCGGTTCGATCTCCCCGAAACAGTGTCGACGATCTCCCGGGGATGAGCACGAGGTGACTGCGATGATTCACGAGATCGATGATGTCCGGATCCAGTCAATCCGACCTTTGCTCGCGCCCGGCGTGTTGATCGAAGATCTGCCGCTCAGCGAAGCACAGAACGAGACGGTGGCTGGCGGACGCGCCGAAATCGAGCAGGTGCTATCGGGTGCCGACGATCGCCTCGTGCTGGTGATTGGTCCGTGCTCGATCCATGACCCCGAGGCCGGACTGGAATACGCGCGTCGATTGGCGCTGATGCGCGAACAGTATCGACGCGATCTCAGCATCATCATGCGGGTCTATTTCGAGAAGCCGCGAACGACCGTGGGCTGGAAGGGATTGATCAACGATCCCCATCTCGATGGGAGCTTCGCGATTCGCGAAGGGCTTTACGAGGCGCGCCGATTCCTGCTCGGCGTGACGGACCTGGGTTTGCCGACGGGAAGCGAATTCCTCGATCCGATTACGCCGCAATTCTACGCCGATCTGGTCTCCTGGGGCGCAATCGGCGCTCGCACCACCGAGAGCCAGGTTCATCGCGAGCTTGCCTCGGGGTTGTCGATGCCTGTCGGGTTCAAGAACGGCACCTCCGGCGCAGTCCAGATCGCGATCGACGGGATCGGCGCCGCGGCCTGTGAACACCATTTCCTTTCGGTGACTAAACACGGTGTCGGCGGCATCGTGGCGACCAAGGGCAATCCGTATTGCCATGTGATTTTGCGCGGTGGGTCGAACGGGCCGAACTTCGATGCGGGTTCGATAAAACGGGTCGAAGAGCAGCTTCTAGCGGCGGGTCTTGCAAACAGGGTCATGGTCGATTGCAGCCATGCAAATAGCGGCAAGGATCACGAGAAGCAGACCGGCGTCGCTGAATCCCTGGCGCGTCAGGTCGCAGATGGCAACGAGGCGATCTTTGGTTTGATGATGGAGAGTTTCCTGGTAGACGGGAGCCAGAAGCATTCTCAATCGCAAGGAAACGTAGGGTTGGTCTACGGACAGAGCATTACGGATAAGTGTATGAGTTGGGCGCGAACTGAGCCGCTCTTCAAGATGCTTGCCGAAGCTGTTCAAAAGCGCCGAGGGCGTTAGTCAGGCAACCTGGAACTTCGACCACGAACGGAGAAGCACGAATGGGCGAACAGAAGACCCTCGAATACTGCATGACGGAGACGGACGGTCGGATCCTAACGGTGACGATCAACCGGCCGGAGCGGATGAACGCGCTCCACTGGAAGGCAAACGCAGAGCTGGCGTCGGTCTTCGACGAGTTCGCGTCCGACCCGGCGCTCTGGGTCGCAATCATTACGGGCGCAGGAGATCGCGCATTCTCCGCCGGCAACGATCTCAAGTACCAGGCGCAGGAAGCCGGCGGCGAGTTGCAGGCCGGACCCAAGACGGGATTCGCAGGATTGACAGCGCGGTACGATTGTTCGAAGCCGATCATCGCTGCGGTGAACGGTGTTGCGATGGGCGGTGGGTTCGAGATTGCGCTCGCCTGCGACATCATCATTGCCTCGGACAATGCCATCTTTGCGCTGCCCGAGCCGAGGGTTGGATTGGCGGCGCTCGCCGGTGGCATTCATCGACTTCCGCGGTTGATCGGACTCAAGCGTGCGATGGGCATGATGCTGACTGGGAGGCGTGTTGGCGCGGAGGAGGGCGAACGTTTTGGCTTCGTGAATGAGGTCACCACGCCCGCAGACCTGGCGAAAACGGCTCGTCGCTGGGCCGATCAGATTGTCGAGTGCGCGCCGCTCTCGGTGCGCGCGACCAAGCAGGCGGCGCACGATGGCCTGCGGCATGGGATGATCGAGGATGCGATGGCAGAGCGTTATCCGGCGATTGCGCAGCTCTTCAAGAGTGCAGATTTCGTCGAGGGGCCGCTCGCTTTTGCCGAAAAGCGCCCGCCGAAATGGCAAGGGCGTTAGCCTTGGGCACACGCAACTAGATCTTCAAGTAGTTAGATTTAATACAAAAATATTCAGTGCGACGAGATTCGATCGATCGATGTCGTGAGCGGGTCACGAAAGTTCGAAAAAGATCTTTAATTGACCGACCAAGTCGGTTATATATTTTATCTCCGGGTTCGATCCTCAATCTGTTCGGACCGATTGCCTGATCAAAGGAGATCACCATGAAGATCAAGTTCATTCCGATGCTTGCCCTGGCCACGTTGGTCTTTACCTCGATTGGCTGTTCCGGTCTTTCTCAAATCGACGTCGGTCGCGTCCTTACGTCTGGGCGTGACGGTTGGCAGTATCCAGAGCGCGTCATCGAAGCGCTGGAAATTCAGTCGGGCGATCGCGTCGCAGAAATCGGTGCGGGCAGCGGCTATTGGCTAGTGCGGCTCTCGGAGGCCGTTGGACCGGAAGGGCGAGTCTATGCCGTGGAGGTCGAGTCCGAACTCGTAGAAGATCTCGAATCGTTCATCCTGGATCGGGATCTTCGCAATGTCGAGGCGATCCTGGGTGCCTACGATGATCCACGCTTGCCGAACGCATCGATCGATCTGGTGTTGACCGTGTTGACCTATCACCACATCGAGAATAGGCCCGACTATTTTCGTCGATTGCAACTCGATCTGCGCGAGGGTGGCCGTGTTGCCCATCTCGATGATCGACCCGACGCTGAGCCTCCGATCTCGTGGTTTCAGAGCGCTGGACATTGGAGCGAACCTTCTGCGATAGTCGCCGAGATGGCCGACGCGGGTTACGACAGAAGCTCTGATTTTGAGTTCCTGCCAACGCAGAGCTTTCAGATTTTCGCGCCGGGCGCGACGGACGCTTTCGAGGCGGCGTCCATTGCGGGACAGGACTCAGGTACCTGATGGCACGGCGGATTCCCGAAAAGCGCTTCGACGAGCTCGTCCGTGCGGCGACGGAAATGTTCATCGCACACGGGTATCGGCTGACGCAGATGTCGGACGTTGCGGAGGCTGTCGGCGTCGCCAAGGGCACGCTCTACGGCTACGTAGACAGCAAGGACGCGCTGCTGACGGTCTGTCTTCGATGGGCCGACGAGCCGGGGACGATTTCATTGCCCGAGGCGCTGCCGATTCCGACCTTGGCTGCGAATCAGCTTGGAA
>JAQBEG010000247.1:0-4602 GCA_032123985.1 Deltaproteobacteria bacterium | reverse complement strand
CCTTCGAAGAGGGCTCCTCACTCGATGCGAACGCCGGGATCACCGCCGAAGAGCAACGGGTGCTCGACGATTTGGAAGCGGTACTCGATACGCTCGAGTTCGCTGACTAAATTCGATCGGGACATGCGGATAGCCGCGGATATTCCTCGATCGAATGGGCAAGCAGAAACGAAAAGAGGCCCGAGCAAGATTTGCTGGGGCCTCTTCGTTTGAGAACGCCGGCCGTCTACGAGCTGGTCATCCAGCGTGCTTGACGGCCCAATTTCGTGCTCAGGCGGCCCACTGCTTCTCGAGGTCTCGAAGCTTCTTGTTGAGCTGCGCGATCTTTCGCTCGAGCTTCTTCACTTCGTCGAGGCGAGCGAGCCTGAGCTTGGCGTAGACGCGATCGACACCAGCATCGATGTTTTTCTCGACGCGGGCTTCGATCTCACTGCGAAGTTCTTCGGCACGCTTCACACCGGGTACCTTGCGAAGCTCGTCCTGGACCTGCTTCACGGCCTTTTCGATGCGCTTCTGGCTCTCCTTGCGAAATTTCTCGCTGCGGCTCTGGAGCTTGTCGCTCCACTTCTCGAGCTCGGCGCTGATGCGTTCGATGCCTTCGGTCGCCCATTCGGGGCGGAAATCTTCCCAATCGAACTCGTTCTTCTTGATCTTCTTGGATGCGGTCTTGCTGGTCATTATTCTCTCCGGCTTTTGCGAACGGGGATCTATGCGATGCGCGCTGAGTCCCGCGCTGCGTTTTCTGCGTTCATGTTCCTTGTTTGACGCGCCGCGTCGGTCGGTTTTTCTGACCGCGATAAATGGCGCGCCGTAGCGATGTCGAGGATTCTAGACACGGCGCGTCATAATGTCAACATCATCGACATATTTCGGAAATTAATTAGCAAAAACAGCCATTTTAAACTGATGCAGTGCAGCATTATCCGCCCAATTGGAAGCCCGGGTCAGCGTGCTGCGATGCGTTGCGACAGCTGCCGTTGCGGATTCAGCCCCAGCGGACCACTGCCGAGCCCCACGTGAACCCGGATCCGAAGGCGGTCAGCGAGACAAGTTGACCGGGTTGGATCCGACCGCCCCGGGACGCCTCGGCGAGCAGGATTGGTAACGCTGCGGCCGAGCAGTTGCCCAGCCGCTGGATGTTGTTCATGAGCTTCGCTTCTGGAATCTCGAGCTTTTGCGCGACGTACTCGTTGATTCGTAAATTGGCCTGGTGGAAGAGGAAGAGATCGATGTCGTCGAGTTTTACGCTCGCGGCGCTCAGTGTTTCGAGTAGGACCTCCGGCATTCGAGTGACCGCGTGTTTGAAGACGAAACGGCCGTCCATGTACGGAAAGACGCGACGATCATCGAGCATTTCGTGCGTGAGCCGCACCGGAGCAGCGCTGCTCGGCGCTTCAGTCCAGAGGCGTCGTGCGTGTTTGCCCTCCGAATGGACCCTGACTTCCAATACGCCAGGCCCATCGACGGCCTCGGTCCCTTCCAGCACGACTGCACCCCGCACCATCCCCGAAGATGACTGTGACGTCGCGCCCTTCCGTGCTCTTGTCGAGCCCCGTCGAATGGACCTCGCAGCCAACGACGAGCACGCGCCGGTACCGACCCGCTGCGATCAACGCGTCGGCCATCTGAAGCGCAAAGAGAAATCCGCTGCACTGCGCGCGCAGATCGACACATGGGATGTCGCCCGCATCGATCGCTTCATGCAAGAAGAACGACGTGCCCGGGAAATCGTGCTCGGGGGATAGGGTCGCAAGCAGGATGCAGTCGATGTCCGAGACCTCGAGCTTGGCATCCTGCAGGGCATCGAGCGTCGCGATACGTGCGAGATCGGCCGGTCCCTGCCCCTCTTCCACCCAGCGTCGTTCACGAATGCCCGTGCGCTGTTCTATCCACTCTTCGGAGGTATCCATCCATTGCATCATGTCGGCATTGGTCACCACTCGATTTGGCAAACCCGATCCAGTACCCGCGACGCGTGAACGCAGCACCATGAAGTCCCCTCCTAAAACTCGATCTTAACTCGGTTCAGTATCTGCCCTGGGCGACGAGATCCCGAAAACGTTCTTCCTCGCCTGGAGGACGAACGCCATCGTCCCAGAGAATTTCCTCGGCGCGAGCGAGCAATTCGCGCAGCCCACGCCCCTCGAGAGCCGAAATCGGGATGGCCTGATACCGGTGTGCCAGTCCTCTGATCTCGTCTTCCGGCAATCGATCGATCTGATTGAATACAAGCAGCTCTGGCTTGTCATCGAGACCCAGCTCTCCGAGGACGTCGTGTACCGCCCGAATTCGACGATCGATGTCCGAACTCGCGGCGTCGACGACATGGAGCAGAAGACTGGCATCGCGCAGCTCCTCGAGCGTCGCGTGGAATGCGGCAACCAGATCTTTCGGGAGGTCACGGATGAAACCGACGGTGTCGGTGATGATGACCTCGCGCTCGCGCGGAAAGCGCAATCGACGTGAAACCGGGTCCAGCGTCGCGAACATCTTGTCTTCGATGTGAACGTCGCTTTGGGTGAGCGCGCGCAGGAGTGTGCTCTTCCCGGCGTTGGTGTAGCCGACGATCGAAAGAACCGGCACGCCACGGCGATCCCGTTTGCGCCGACGACCCTCACGTTGTTTCGTGAGCCTCTTGGTTTCTCGCTCGAGCCGCGTGATGCGATCGCGCACACGACGTCGGTCGCTTTCGAGCTTCGTCTCACCCGGGCCGCGTCCGCCGATTCCGCCCGCAAGTCGCGAAAGCGAGAGGTCTGCGCGTTGCGCGAGCCGCGGCATTCGATAGCGAAGCTGGGCGAGTTCGACCTGGAGCTTGCCGTCTCCGGTCGTGGCCCGCTGCGCAAAAATGTCGAGAATCAGCTGTGTGCGGTCGATGACGCGCAGCTCCATGCGCTCGGAAAGCGTGCGGGCCTGAGCGGGGGAGATGTCCTGGTCGAAGATGACGAGATCGATATCGCTCTGGAAACATCGAATTACGAGGTCCGAGAGCTTCCCCGCGCCGAGTACCGTGCGCGGATCGACTTTGGGTCGCGACTGGGTCACGACCTCGACGACTCGAACGCCGGCCGAACGGGCGAGTTCACGAAGTTCTTCGACATGCGTTTCGATCGTTTCGCGGTCGCGCCCGGCAGTGACCGTGACTAGGATGGCTCGCTCGTCTGAACCAACGTCCTGGGTTGCGACAGTGCGAGCAAGTTCGTTTTCGAGGTCGCGTATCCACGCGCTGAACTCGAAGTCGAATTCGGCGGGATGGCAAGGCGGTAGGTTTTCCGTAGACCGGCCGGCGTCGTTGGCCGGGCAGAGCGACGCGGCGTGGGCAAGACCGGGAAGACCGTCTTCGCCGACCGAGATTGACACCACCGCGTCTAGACGAAGCAGGGCGAGGTCAGTCAGATCGTCACGCGTGAGGCCCTCGGAGGCGAGGTGGGTATGGATGAGGCGAAGGCCACGCAGTCGACCGCGGCCGGCGCGCAGGCGGCCCCAATCGGGCAGCTCGGTGCCCGACGGGCTGCCGACCATCACGTGTTGAACGCTGCCGCTGCGGTCGACGAGTACGCCTACCTGGCGGCGGATCTCCGCCGAGAGTTCGGTCATCGAGCGCGCGAGGTCGTTTGTGACCAGGCGATCGGCATTGAGGCGCCGTCGACCAAGTCGTTCGAGGGCCTTCGTCTGGCTTGCCTTGAGACCGCTGGTGTTGCCGTGAATTTGGATGGAGATAGGGTTTGTGCTCCTGGGGAGGAACGGTCGTGCCGCTGCGCAGGATCTTTGCAGCGGGGCGGAACGTCTGATACCCCGTCCGGGGCCCCAGGGTAGGGAAGCCAGCCCCGAGTGGACAGGCGACAGCCCGAATCTCGAGTGAGTTGCCCCGGAGGAAAGGGCTTGCGTCCCGAAATCGGAGTCGAGTTCTCATGTGCGCCGGCCGGAGGCCGGAATCCAGCATTCGCAATACCCTCCACGAATGCGTCGGCGTTGCCGCAGCGCTGCGGTCGCGCGATGGGTGCAACCGGGGTTGCGCATCAGCCGATCAAAACGGGGAGATTTGTTGCTTCCCTATGGGTCGTCCTGGGTCACTCACGGAGACGGTCGGGCGCGGTTCCAGTATTGATGAGAATTTGACGATGCTAATGACGATGACGAGAGGAATTTCAGCTTGAGTGATACCGCCGTGATCGTGTTGGCCGCGGGCCAGGGTACCCGGATGAAGTCGCGTCGCGCGAAGGTGCTGCACGAGCTGTGCGGCGTTTCTATGCTGGGTCATGTGCTGCGCAACGCGAGAGCGCTCTCGCCGTCTCGATTGATTGTCGTAGTCGGTCGCGATCGCGACGAAGTGCGATCGTGTTTCGACGACGACATCGAGTTCGTGGTGCAGGCCGAACAGCGCGGTACGGGCCATGCCGTGCTCGTCGCAGAGCCGATGCTGGGACGGGTCACGGGAGATGTGCTGGTCCTCTATGGTGATACTCCGCTGCTTCGACCGGAGACGATCGAGCGAATGCGGGCGGTGAAAAACGAACGCGCTGCAGACCTCGTTATGCTGACCGCCCGTGCGGAGAATATCCCCGGGCGCGTTCTGCGCGACAGCGATGGACGCGTCGCGCGAAT
>JAQBEG010000246.1:0-3800 GCA_032123985.1 Deltaproteobacteria bacterium | reverse complement strand
GAAGTCTTGGCCGAGCTCGACAACTGGGCAGCCGACGGCAAGCTGACTCCGATCCGGGAGAAAACCGCAATCGCTGCGGTCGGCGTGTTGATGTCAAATCTGCGCGAACGTCTGTCCTCAGCCGCTGACGATCTCGGCATCGGCGATGAGGCCGTCGAGGCGGCGTTCCCCGCAAAAGTTCGTGCGGCACTGCGCCGCACCACCGCTGAAGCCGCTTTGCGCGAGATCGGTGTCGCGGTCGCAGAGACCCGCGGTACGAACGATTGGGTCCTGGACGAAATGCATGAACAGGTTCGCGACCAGGTCCGCGAATTCGCCGCGCAGGAAATCATGCCCCACGCGGAACACATCCATCGCACCGATGCGACGATTCCCGAAGCGTTCATAGAAAAGATGGCCGAACTCGGATTCTTCGGCCTCTCTGTTCCCGAGCAATATGGCGGCGTCGAGATGGGCAACCTCGCGATGATCATCACGACCGAGGAACTCTCGCGGGCATCTCTAGCCGGTGCCGGCTCCCTCATTACACGTCCCGAGATTCTCGCCAAGGCCTTGCTCGGCGGCGGCACGGAAGAGCAGAAGCAGACTTGGCTACCCAAACTCGCATCCGGCGAAATCATGGCTGGCATTTCGGTCACTGAACCCGACATCGGTTCCGACGTCGCCGGCGTACGATGTCGAGCGACACGCGGCACGGTCGATGGCATAGAGGGTTGGCTCATCGACGGCCCGAAAGCCTGGTGCACCTTCGCAGGTCGCGCGGATGTGCTCGCCGTCCTCCTCCGAACAGATCCCGATCTTTCGAAGGGCGCGAAGGGGCTTTCGCTCTTCATCGTGCCCAAAGAGTCTTCCCGCGAGCACACTTTCGAATGCAAGCAACCCGGTGGGGGACGCCTCGTCGGAAAAGCCGACGCCACCCCGGGCTATCGTGGAATGCACTCGTACACGATCAACTTCGAGAACTACTTCGTGCCCGCCGATCATTTAGTAGGCGGAGAAAAAGGCGAGGGCCGCGGCTTCTACCTCCAGATGGCTGGTTTCGGCGCGGGTCGCCTGCAGACGAGCGGCCGTGGTTGCGGTCTCGCACAGGCCGCGCTCGAAGAGACCGCCAAGTACGTTGTCGATCGCAAGCAATTCGATCAGCCAATCTCGGAATTTCAACTTACCCAATACACGCTGGGGAAGATGGCGGCGCAGATCGCCGGTGCCCGCGCTATCACATACGCTGCCGCGCGCGCCTTTGACGAGGACGAGCGAGCCGCCGGCCCACTGGCAGCCCAGGCCAAGCTCCTCGCCTGTGACGTTGCCGTCGAAACGACCCAGCTCGGCCAACTCATGCATGGAGGGTGGGGCTACGCGGAGGAATACCCAATCAGTCGTTATGTCGTCGATGCAACCGTCTTGCCGATCTTCGAAGGCGTGAAACCCATACTCGAGCTGAAAGTGATCGGACGGGCGCTTCTCGCGACTTAGCGTGTTCCGGAATTAGAGCATCCGACCGACGCGAGACGTCCGATCGGCGGCGGGAGCCAACGACTCACTCGCCGCCAAAGAACTCCCCGAGCACCGTGATCATCGGCTCGACATCCCCTGCCCCCGCCATCTCTCGGCACGAGTGCATCGAGAGCATCGGGTTGCCTACATCGACGGTGCGTATGCCCACCCTTGCGGCGCTGATCGGTCCGATCGTCGAGCCACACCCGAGGTCGCTGCGTGCCACGAAGTCCTGTGGTGTGACATCGACACGGTCACACAGCGCGGCAAAGAATCCCGCGCTCTCGGCATCCGTCGCGTAGGACTGATTCGCGTTGGTCTTGATGACAGGACCAGCACCGATTCTCGGGCGATGCCCAGGTTCATGCCGATCGGCATAGTTGGGATGGACCGCATGGGCCATGTCCGCCGAGACCAGCCACGAACGAGACACTGCACGCGCCATCTCCTGCCCCTTCTCTTGACCAACATCGATCGCAATTCGCTCGAGCGTGTCGTTGAGGAATGTGCCGCCGGCCCCTCCGGCACTGCGGCTTCCGACTTCCTCATGGTCATAAAGAACGACAACGCGAGTCCAATCGGAGGCCCCTTTGGATCCGGCATCGATCAGGGCCGAGAGCCCAGCATGACTCGAAGCGAGATTATCGAGGCGTGCGGCGTGAATGAACTCACCGTCCGCGCCGGATCGTGCGCTCGGCTGAACGTCGTACGCCATCAGATCGAAGGCCAGAATTTCAGACGCACTCACTCTCGATTCACCTTTCGAGGCGAGTTCATCCGAGAGCAGCTGAGCGAGCGTTGCCTCGTCGCCCAAACCCATCACGGGCACGAGATGTCTCTGCGCGTCGAGCTTCAACCCCTCCAGCTTGAGTTCTTGGTAGAGATGGATGGCGAGACTCGGGATACGCAACAGCGGTCTCTCGAAGTCGACCAGTTTCGTCCTCGTTCCGCGACCGTCTCCAAGCGTGACACGCCCGGCGAGCGAGAGGTCCCTGTCGAGCCATGTATGCAACAAGACACCACCATAGGGCTCGACGGCAAGCTGGTGGAGGCCCTGCGATCGAACGTCCGGATTTGGTTTGATTCGAAGGTTGGGCGAGTCGGTGTGTGCGCCCACAATGCGAAAACCTGCCAGATCGGGCGACGCGGATCCGACCTCGAACGCGGCAAGGCTACCACCGGCTCTCACGACAAAGCGGCGATCGCCAGGAGCGAGGGACCAGCGATCCGATTCCTCCAGCCTCGAATAACCGGCCGCTTCGAGACGCGTACTCGCCTCCACGACAGCGTGATAGGGCGTGGGCGCGTGATCAATGAAGTCGAGAAGGTCGGAGACTCGGTCTTGCATGGGGCGGGAGCATAGCTGGCGCCGCGTTCATCGCGGAAGGCGCCCGTCTCTAGAAACGGAACTCCACGGACACCGCACGCTTCAGCTTCGCTCGCATGCGCAGTCGCACCACCATGTCGGTCCGTCCAATAGTCAGGGGACGCTCTGCGCGGAAGAGATCCACGTTGCGCTTGCGAAATGCATTTCGGGGTTCGAGGTCCGGGTTGTTTCCGCCCGCGACTGCGATGGCCAGAGCTTCGTCGTCCGTCTGCGCCCTCCAAAGACCGATCACTCCGTCGCGCACGTAGAGGAGATCTCCGAGGTCAGTTTGGACCGGCTCGACGTCTGGCGGCTGTACGACGAGCACGGACTGCGGCTCCGGATGAGAATCGGCGTCAATGAAACTGACAGCAGCCGGCGGAGCGGCCGCCACATCAGGCAGGTCGGCCGGCTCTGCGAGCGCCGCGCGGTCCCAGAGGAGCAGCACCAGAAGCATCCCGAGGGAACCGACGAAGGCGCCTCTGAAATCGAACACAGGGCGGGCCATCACTGTGAAACTCACCCCGTTAAGCGGATCTCTAGTCTGCCGCCGCCTCATGCGATCTCCGCTTTGCATTGTGGGTGGATTATACCATACCAAAATACATTTTAATACTGCAAGTCACGGGCCGAGTGGACATCTCGCGCGATTGCCCTCTCGTGGCACTGAGAGCCAGTAGAGCCCGATCCCGGAGGGATCACCGCCAAATTGGAGGCACGGTTCGCAATCCGACGGAGCGAAGTAGAAAAAACCTTCGTCCCCTAAGGGGAAACGCAATTCGCCTCAGCGCGGGCCGGCGGGTGAGCGAGAGAGCCAATCAGACGCCTTTCGAGCCATCCGCAGCAGGCTCTCCCCATCGAGTTGAGTCTCGGTATGCACCTCGGAAAACCATCTGACCTGCTTCGACTCGGCCGCTTGGTGCCGGATCGTTTGCACCTC
>JAQBEG010000245.1:0-3787 GCA_032123985.1 Deltaproteobacteria bacterium | reverse complement strand
AGAACCCAGCGCACGAAATTGGAGCCAATGAAGCCGGCTCCGCCGGTAACGAGCCAGGTCTGAGGGGTCATGAGGTCAGCATCTCCAAAAGAGGTCGCAAAATTAGCATTCGGTCCACAGTTCGGTCGTTCACACCAATCTATTCGACCCTCCCCGGCGGGGCATGGATGATTCTCTGGAGCGCGGGAGGTGAGGCTTGGACAACCCACCCGCGAGACTGTAGGTAACACCGAGAGACAATTTTGGGTGAATATTCTTTGATTTTGTATCGATGCAGATTGTGGGTGCAGGGAATGCACATTGCTTCGATGGTGAATAGGGCCAATATGGGCTTCTAGCGGGATCGAGGTTCAGGTGAAACTCTCGTCGTGAACTGTTGTCTTTCTTGCGAAAACCGAGGCCATTCTTCCTGAGGCGATGCGCGAGAAATTTGCGCGCCGCCGGGTACCCGTGCGCCGCTACGGACAGCCGGAGGAAGTTGCGCACGCAATGCTCAGTCAGGCCCTTCTTATCTCAATGGAGTCGTCCTGCCGGTCGATGGTGGGATGATCATCCAGAACGCCTAGTTCGAATCCAAGGGAGAGAAACAGCGTGGTCAAGCCCAAGATCATTGTCACGGGTGGCACTGGATTCATCGGATCCCATACGGTCGTCGATCTCGTGGAGAACGGATTTCAGCCGATTCTGCTGGATGATTATTCGAATTCGGAGCGCTTCGTTGTCGAACGGCTCGCGGCGATCTGCGACTGTGAAATTCGATGCTACCAGGTGGACTGTCGAGACCGGCCAGCGGTCACACAGATCTTCAATGATGAGGGTCCGATCGCGGGCGTAATTCATTTCGCGGCTGCGAAATCCGTTGGCGAATCTCAGGCAAAGCCGATCCACTACTACGCGAACAACCTGGGTTCACTCATCACGATTCTGGAAGTGATGGCGGAAACTGGCGTTCGCGATCTCGTTTTCTCTTCGTCCTGCACGGTTTATGGTCAGCCAGAATCGCTCCCCGTCACAGAGGATACGCCGATTGCAGCACCAGCTTCTGTCTACGGCGCCACAAAACAGATCTGCGAGCAGATCCTCCGCGACACGGTCGCATCGGGTGCGCCGCTGCGTGCCACGCTGCTTCGCTATTTCAATCCGATCGGTGCGCATCCGAGCGGGCAGATTGGTGAATTGCCGCTAGGTGACCCACAGAACCTCGCGCCCATCATCTTGCAGAGCGCGGCAGGCCTCCGTGGCCCGGTGCAGATCTTTGGCGGAGACTGGTCGACCCCGGATGGTTCCTGCGTTCGGGACTACATCCACGTACTCGATCTTGCGGCGGCTCATGTAAAGAGCCTTGCTTGGATGGAGCGGCAGCCCGACGGACCTCTGCTCGAGATTTTGAACGTCGGGACGGGCCACGGTACTTCCGTTCGAGAGGCGTTGGCCGCCTTCGAACGCGCGACGGGACAAGCGGTCGAATTTCAGGTCGGAGATCGGCGCGACGGCGACATCGAACAGATCTACGCAAACACGGATCGAGCTGAGCGGGTTCTGGGCTGGAAGGCTGAGCGGTCGATTGATGACGCGATGAGGGACGCGTGGCGTTGGCAATCGGGACTCTCGCTGTCCTGACTATTGGGTTCGGCCCGCGCTCAACTGCTCATTTCATCTGTTCGGATCGAAATTCTGGCTGGCTTCCCAGGGGCCTCTCATCGGCGACGGGAAGACCAGGAACCGGCGACCCGCGAAGTTGAGCACGGGTAATAATATCGTCGCAGTCGCCTTAGCAGTCATGGGGGCGAAATGATCGTGGATCAGCCATCGCGTTATTGTGTAGTCGAGCGTGCCCATCACGACGACGACCAGCGCATAGAGCGACCACTCGACGACATTTTTCCAGCGGGCATTGCGATGGAAGAGAAAAGTGACGCATAGCAGATAATTGATGATCGCCGCGATGCCGAAGGCAGCCGGGACGGATGCGATGAGTGGTATGCCAGCAGCATCCATCACGCCAAAGAGCGCGATGTTTGCCAGCGCTGCTGTGCCTCCGATCAGGCAGTATAGGACGAACTGAATTGCGATGGGTGCGCTTCGTGCGTTGTACCGGAGGACGCAATAGAGCGCGCGGAAGGCGTCCGACATACCAATTTTCTTGCCTTCCTCATAGGTTCGCCCATCGTAGGAGATCCCCATTTCATAGATGCGGAGGCGTAGGTCGGCGAGTTTCGCAACGATTTCGGGCTCGAATCCAAAGCGATTCTCCTCGATCTCGATCGACTGGGTCACTTCGCGTTTGAAGACCTTGTAACAGGTTTCCATGTCAGTGAGGTTGAGATCCGTGAAGATGTTCGAGATCACGGTGATGAATTGATTCCCGACCGAATGCCAGAAGTAGAGAACTCGATGGGGCCCGGTCGAGAGGTAACGACTGCCAAATACAACGTCCGCCTTGCCCTCGATGAGTGGTTCGAGTAGTCGGACCAGGTCGTCTGGATCGTATTCCAGGTCCGCGTCCTGAACGGCAACGAAGTCTCCGCTGACCTTGCTGAAGCCCGTGCGCAGTGCCGCACCCTTACCCTTGTTCAGCTCGTGGGAATAGACCTTGATCTCGGGATGCCGGTCCGCGAGAGCCCGCGCCTTCTCGAGACTGCCATCGGTGGACGCATCATCGACGATCACGATCTCGATCGAGAGATCCTCCGACGCGATCGCCCGCACACGTCCGACACATTTCTCCAATGTCGCCGCCTCGTTGAAGCAAGGGATCACTACGCTCAGCGTCGTCGTCACCGCAGAAATCCCTTCTCCGTCCGATCGAGGGCATTGATTATTGTCAATCAAGCCTGGTCCTCATCGACGATCTGTCTCAAGTGTTGTTCGTACGGACTATTTCGCTTGGAGTCGGCACGCCGCGGGGCCGTGCGCTCGCTAAACGCCCTCGAGCAAAAATAGCGTTCGGAACGTTTTCCACAGAATGAGGGTATCCATGGTAACCGATCGATACTTCATGTAATAGAGATCGAGGGCCGCCTTCTCTTCGAAGGCCTCGATTTCATTCACGTATCCATGTCGAATCTGCGCCCATCCCGTACAGCCGGGCTTGACGTGGCAGCGCAATCGAAAATAGGGATATCGATCGCTCAGCTCGCTTGCGATTTCAGGACGTTCGGGCCGTGGTCCAACGAGGCTCATCTCGCCTCGAAATACGTTGACCAGCTGAGGCAGCTCGTCGATGCGCGTCCGGCGTATGATGCCGCCCACGCGGGTGACACGCAGATCCCCTCGCTCCGCGAATCGCGGTCCTGCGCCCTCGGCCTGGACGACCATGGAACGAATTTTCAATACATTGAATACCCGGCCTGCATGGCCCAGGCGTCGCTGTTTGTAGAGGATAGGGCCAGGCGAATCGAGTTTGATGGCGATGGCGACAACGGTCAGAAGCGGTGCCGTGATGGCCAGTCCCAGAGCCGCCGTGGTCAAGTCGATCGCCCGTTTGAAAAAAAGAGTCAGGCGGCTCGGACTGAATCCGGGAGAGAAGATCAAGTAGCTCGGTCGAAGATCGCGGAGGTAGATCCGGCCCGTGACCCGCTCGAAGAACGAGACTCCAGATTCCACCTGCAGGCCGTCGAGCTTGGCTCGAAGGAGGGTTTCGGACGGAAAATGTTCGCCCCGATCCTTCGAGGCCACGACGATTCGGCCGATACGATAGTCCACGAGGATCTTCTGGAGTTCGTGAGCGGGGCCTAGCACCGGGAAGCCCGCAAAGGTCGTTTCATTTTTTCCGTCGATGTCGGGG
>JAQBEG010000244.1:0-2501 GCA_032123985.1 Deltaproteobacteria bacterium | reverse complement strand
CTCGGTGAGGTCCGGAGAAACGTCGAGAATCCGATCGAAAAAGATCTCAGCAACTTCCCAGCGCTCTTCAGAAATCGCCCGCGCTGCGTGTCGCCGATAGACGCGAATAATCGAGTGCTCGGGATGCCTCTGTGGAGGTCTCGAGTCGATGGCGGCGATGTGTTTCAGTAGCATTAACAGAATCACAATGAACGAATGAAATCAGTTTGTCAAGATTTGTTCAAGAAATATTTCAAGAGAGATAGAAACACCATTGAATTCGAGTTGGTTGATAAATGAAAAATTTTCGTTCCGATCGCTCTTGAGTTTGCAAAAGAGAATACCGTCTTTTGAAACCATCATCGGAGATGCTCGTGAAAACCAGAATACGCATTGCGGGATGATCACGAGTTTGATTCGAATCGTGCTGTTGATTGTTACATCAGATGATCAGGTCTCGAGTTTCTTTCCGAATCAAACGAGGCCTGGAAGATGCTGTGAGCGCGAGATCTGAATAGCGGTTCCCCCAAGCCGTCCGCAGCGAGGGTTCGGCGCGGGTTATCATGGCGCCATGCCGCGCCATGAGCCTTCCCGTTTTGTCCACCTCCACCTCCACACCCACTACTCCCTGCTCGACTCGACTATCAGCATTCCCGAGCTCGTTCAGCAGGTGTCGAACCACGAAATGCCGGCGGTCGCCGTCACCGACCACGGCAATGTTTTCGGCGCCTTTCAATTCCACAAAGCCGCGATCCGCGCCGGCCTTCGCCCTGTCATTGGATGTGAGGTCTATGTCGCACCCGGCGATCACCGGGCACGATCGCCCATTCCCGGGCGGCGCAAGCCATACGACCATCTGGTGTTGCTCGCCGAGAACGATCGTGGATACAAAAACCTGGTCTGGTTGGTGAGCGAGGGTTTCCTCAACGGTTTCTACCACAAGCCGCGGATTTCGAAGGAGATTCTCGCCGAGCATGCGGAAGGGCTGATCGGGCTCTCGGCCTGTCTTTCGGGCGAGGTCTCCCGGCGGCTGCTCGATCGCGACTCCGCGGGTGCGAGAATTGCCGCCGAAACCTACCGTGAGATTCTCGGTGCGGAGAATTTTTTTCTCGAGATCCAGAACCACGGGATGGCCGACGAGGAATTCGTCCGGCAGGGAATGAGCGATATTTCCCGGCTCACCGGGATTCCGATGGTGGCGAGCAATGACTGTCATTTCCACCACCGAGAGGATCTTTTCGCCCACCGAGCGATGCTTGGAATCGGCCTCAACCGAACCCTCGACGAGATGCATCAGAACTCGACGTACAACGCGGAGTTCTATGTCAAGAGTGCCGAGGAAATGGAAGCGCTTTTCTCGAACTATCCGGGGGTGTGTGAACGGACGGTCGAGATTGCCTCTCGGTGCCATGTTCGTTTCGACACCGATTCGCTCCACTTGCCCAACTATCCGGTTCCGGAAGGATATTCTCTGGAGACTTTTCTCGAACAATGTTCCCGAGAAGGTCTCGAAAAGCGCTTGGCCAAGGCGGTCGTGAGAAGGCACACGGCCGAGGACTACACAAAGCGACTTGACGATGAGTTGGAGATCATCAGACGCATGGGTTTCCCGGGCTATTTCCTGGTGGTCTGGGATTTCATTCGTCATGCCAAGGAAATGAAGATTCCCGTGGGCCCAGGGCGTGGTTCAGCGGCCGGATCGGTGGTGTCGTACGCTCTTGGAATTACGGATATCGATCCGTTGGAGTACGATCTTCTCTTTGAACGATTCCTCAATCCAGAGCGGGTTTCCATGCCTGATATCGACATCGATTTCTGCCAGCGTCGCCGCGAGGAAGTGATCGACTATGTTCGTCATCGTTACGGTGAAGAATCGGTGTCGCAGATCGCCACTTTCAACCTCCTCAAGGCCAAGTCGGCGGTGCGCGATGTCGGCCGCGTCATGGGCATGCCCTTCGGCGATGTGGATCGGATCGCCAAGCTGATTCCGGACGATCTGAACATCACCATCAAAAAGGCGCTCGAGGAATCGCCGCAGCTCAGGGAGCTGGTCGACGGAGACGACGACGTCCGGACCTTGATCGAGACGGCATTACGCCTCGAGGGCAAGGCGAGGCACTGCGGCGTGCACGCCGCGGGGGTCGTGATCGCGCCCGAGCCGTTGGTTAATCTCGTGCCCCTGACTCGGACCTCGCACGGTGATGTGGCCACCCAGTTCGACAAGGACGACGTCGAGAACCTCGGCCTGCTCAAGATGGACTTTCTCGGCTTGCGGACGCTGACCGTCCTCTCCGACGCGGTCGAATCCATCCGGCAGAACGAAAATCCGGGTTTCGATCTCGAGGAGATCACCCTCGACGATCCCAAGGTCTACGATCTCTTCTCCGCGGGGGATACCGACGGCATCTTTCAGTTCGAGTCGGCGGGGATGAAGGAAGTCCTGCGCAAGGTCCAACCCCGGGCATTCCTCGATGTGGCCGCGCTCAACGCCCTGTATCGCCCGGGCCCCATGCAGTTCATCG
>JAQBEG010000243.1:0-6190 GCA_032123985.1 Deltaproteobacteria bacterium | reverse complement strand
GCATCGGTTCCCGAATTACAACCGAGCGCATGGCTGGCGCCACAGAGTTCTGCGAGCTTCGATTCGAAGACTTCAACCGGATCTCCGAGAATGAAGCGTCCCGATGCAAGGACGGCGGAGAATCCTTCGAAGAGTTCCTCTTCGAGCTGGGCATGTTGTGCACGCAGATCGAGCATTGGGATCTTGGCCTCGATCTCGCTCATTCAGTTTGTCCCATGACGGCAGTGATCTCTCGATCGAAAGCCTGGTCGAAGTGCGCCGGCGAAAATCGTTCGGCCCAGCGGCGGATTCGAGCCGCGTCGAAGCGGCTCTCGGCCTTTTCGAAGCGCTCGATCGCGGTCGCCAGGGATTGGGGCGTTGGCTCGTGGAAGAAGATACCGGTCGGATCGACCATTTCGCGTGGATCGTCGATGTCGAACCGGGCTGCCTGTTGGCGGTCGTCGTTTGGCTCATGCGATGAATTGTCGAGTAGGGGCCGGATGGTGTCCCGCACGCCTCCCTCGCCGAACGCGATCACCGGACGACCGGCAGCCTGCGCCTCGACCGCGACGAGGCCAAAGTCTTCGCGTTGTGGATAGACGAGGGCACGCGCGCTGCGATACAAGCCAGCGAGCGTCGCGTCGTCGACGCGACCGACGAACTCGACATTTCGGGTCGCGCCGCGTTCGAGCGCGATGCGTCCCGGACCGTCGCCTACGACGACCAGTCGACGTTTGACCCGACGAAAGGTCTCGAGAACGAGTGAATCGCGTTTGTAGGGGGCAAAACCAGCGACGTGCAGATAAAAATCCTCGGGCGGCCCGGAGGCCGGCTCTATCCATGACACGTCGACGGGCGGGGCCACGACATTGGCTTCCCGACCGTAGTTGCACCGGATACGATCTGCGACCTCGGTCGAGATTGCGACGAATCGCGTGACCGAATCCGCTCCGCTCGTGCCTGCGTCGAAGCGACGAAGGGCGTGGATGGCCGGTGTGGCGAGCCACCGCGATGGACCACGGCCGAGGTAGGCGTCCACCTGATCCCAGACATAACGCATCGGTGTAAAGCAATAATCGAGATGGGGGACTTCGCGAGGTACGCGGATGCTTTTTGCAACTGCGTGGCTGGTCGAGATGATCAGATCGTAGCCACTGAAGTCGAAGCGTCTAATGGCCCAGGGAAAGAGGGGAAGAAGCTTGCGGTAGTGCGTCTTCATGCCCGGGACTCGATCGAGAATGCTGGTCGTAATCTGGAGGTGCTCGATCTCGGGTGTCACGCTTCCGGGGGTGTGAAAGAGCGTGAACAGGTCGGCATTGGGAAAGCGTTGCGCGATGTGATGCAAAACGCGCTCACCGCCGCGATAGCCAGTCAGCCAGTCGTGTACGAGCGCGATCTTCAAGGCACGGATGCTAGCAGCCTCGGTCGAATCTGTGGCTGGGGGCTGTCCGGACCCGGAGAATCAGGCTGAAAGAGCGGGGGCTTCGAGCTATCAGCACATAGGGTGAGCGCGAGCGCCTCGTCGATCGTGTCGACGAGGTGGATGCCCAGGCTATTCCGCACTTCCTCAGGGACCTCGACAAGATCCTTCTCGTTTCGTTTTGGAATTACGACCGTATCGATTCCGGCGCGACTCGCCGCGAGAAGCTTGCCTTTGATTCCGCCGACCGGTAGCACGCGACCGCGAAGAGAGATCTCTCCGGTCATTGCTAGCTTGCTCGTCGTTCGGCGGTCCGAGAGCAGCGAGACCAGGGCCGTGACGAGTGCGATGCCCGCAGAGGGACCGTCCTTGGGCACGGCGCCCGCCGGTACGTGAAGATGGATCTCGCGCGGCCCCATTGATTCTTCGCTGAGACCTAGCTCTTCGGCGTGGGCGCGAACCCAGGAGAGCGCGGCCTCTGCAGATTCGCGCATGACCTCGCCGAGTTGTCCGGTGAGGCGGAGGCGGATGCCTTTGCCCCCTGGATTGCTGGCGGCTTCAATGAACAGAATGTCACCGCCATGCGCAGTGACGGCGAGGCCGACAGCCACGCCGGGGATGCTGGATTCTTCGGCGATCTCGGACATGTGCGGCGGCGCGCCCAGCGCTTCGGACACGAAGTCGGGGTCGATTTCGATGATCGCCTCGCGGTCTTCGGAAATTCGACGCGCACATTTGCGCATCAGGGTTGCGACATTGCGTTCCAGATTTCGCACTCCGGCTTCGCGCGTGTACTCGGTGACGACTTTTTCGAGGGCTGCGTCCTCGATGTGGATCTGTTCCGAACGCAGGCCATGCGCTTCGAGCTGGCGCGTGACCAGAAACTGTCGTGCGATGACGAGTTTCTCGCTCTCGGTGTAGCCAGAGAGTTCGATGACTTCCATGCGATCGAGCAGCGCCGGCGGGATCGTGGAAAGCGTATTCGCAGTGGCGATGAAGAGCACGCGGGAGAGATCGAAAGGGGCCTCGATGTAGTGATCCGAGAAGCTGTGGTTTTGTTCGGGATCCAGTACTTCAAGTAGTGCCGAAGACGGATCGCCCCGATAGTCCGAGCCGACCTTGTCGATCTCGTCCAAAAGGAATACCGGATTCCGAGAGCCGGCTCGTTTCAGGCTCTGAAGAATTCGGCCGGGCATCGAGCCGACATAGGTCCTTCGGTGTCCCCTGATC
Source organism: Deltaproteobacteria bacterium (assembly GCA_032123985.1). Taxonomy (GTDB): domain Bacteria; phylum Myxococcota_A; class UBA9160; order UBA9160; family UBA4427; genus UBA4427. The sequence goes on along the minus strand of JAQBEG010000243.1, from coordinate 3,561 downwards.
TCGGCTTCGTCTCGTACGCCGCCGAGCGAGGCGCGCGTGAAGTTTCGGCCCATGCAGCGCGCGATAGATCGACCGAGTGAAGTCTTGCCAACACCGGGCGGGCCGACGAAGCATAGGATGGGTGCCTGAGCGTCGGGTGCGAGTTTGCGCACTGCCAGGAATTCGAGGATCCGATCCTTCACTTGCGCAAGACCGTGATGATCTGCGTCGAGAATTTCGCGCGCTTCTTTCAGATTGAGATGGTCTTCGGATTCGGCGTTCCAGGGCAGATCGAGAAGCCAGTCGAGGTAGGTCCGAATCAGATGTCGATCGGGCGCATGCTGGGGCAGCGAAGCAAGGCGTCTTAGCTCTCGGCTCGCAAGCGTATTGGCCTCTTCGGGCAGCGTGAGCGCGTCGAGCTTCTCACGCAACTCGTCGAGCTCGCGCGATCCCGCATCGCTCTCGCCAATTTCCTCCTGAATTTCTCGCATGCGTTGACGAAGCATGCGCTCTCGCCGTTTTGGATCGGTTTCGCCACCCACTTCGTCGGCGAGCGTTTGCTGGGTCTCTGCGATCGTGACTTCTTTTTTGAGATGTTCTTCGATCAGCGCGAGCCGAATCGCAGAATCTTGCTCGGCCAGGAGTTCAATCCGCTGCTTATGGTTGAGCGCGATATTTGATGCGATGAGGTCCGCCAGAAGCCCGGGAGTAGGGATACCCTCGATGAAGGTCTTCCATTCGTTGGGCATATCCTCTCGGAGTTCGACGATCCGCTTTGCTAGTACGACGACGCGTCGCCACGCTGCATCCAGCTGTGCCGATTCTTCAGTCGGCGCGTTGAGTGGCTGAATTTGCACGCGCAGGGTCGGCTCTCTTGCAATGGTTCGAGTAACCACGGCGCGGGCGAGTCCGACCACCAACGCCTGCTTTCCTTCGCGACGGGCATCGATGATTCGCATTACCCGAACGATGGTGCCGACCGCGTGCAGGTCTTCGAGAGTGGGATTCTCTGTGAGCGGGTCACGCTGGGAGATGACGAGCAGATAGCCTTCCTGGCCGGCTTCTTCGAGCGCGGCAAGAGACTGCGGGCGTCCGATCGCAAGGGGCATTGTCACGCCTGGAAAGACAACGACGTCTCGCACAGGCAGTACGGGAAGCACGGCGGGGACGTCGAGCAGTTCGCCGCCCGGCACCTCGATGACGAGCGACACGAGGTCTCCATTCGGCTTCGCGCGAGATTCTTCATCCTGAGGTTCGTTTTCTGACACCAAGTTTCCTGTAGCCCATGGATAAGATCCGACTGCGCTGGGACCACCCTGGCTTGTGCTGGGCCCGTCGTACGATCGCGGCAAGTTAAGCGCGAGGAGTGCCTGGTCAAGTGGTGGCAGCAAAACGGATCAACGGCCCTGGCGGCCTGTCGAACACGCTGAGAATCCCTCTAAGTGCCTAATAATGAATATGAAAACAGGCTTGGATGCGAACGCGGTCGAACAGCTAGACTTCTCCGATGCTGACTAAACGTGCTTTTGGGGCGACCGGATTCGAGAGTTCGCGAGTGCTTTTCGGAGCGGCAGCGCTGGCCGCGATGAAGCCGGCTCGGGTTGAACAGACTTTGACGCTACTCGAACGTGAGGGTGTCAATCACATCGATACTGCGGCGGGCTATGGCGATTCCGAATTGAATCTGGCGGGTTGGCTCGGCCAGCATCGATCCGAGATCTTTCTCGCGACGAAGACCGCAGAACGGGGTGGCAATGAGGCTCGTGCGGGGCTCGAGCGCTCTCTGGCGCGGATGGGCGTTGACCACGTTGATCTAATCCAACTCCACAATCTGGTCGACCGCGAAGGCTGGCAGACGGCGATGGGGACGGGCGGCGCGGTGGAAGCGCTAGCTCAGGCGCGTGACGAGGGACTCGTTCGGTTCATCGGCGTGACGGGTCATGGGACCTGGGCGCCGATGATGCACCAACAGAGTCTGGATGAGTTCGAGTTCGCGTCTGTTCTCTGCCCGTACAATTTCTCGATGATGGCACAGCCCGAGTACGCTGCGGATTTCGAATCGCTCGCGAAGACCTGTCGCGAACGCAACGTCGCGCTACAGACGATCAAAGCGCTCGCGCGCCGCCGCTGGCAGGCGACGGAGGGTCTCAAATTCAGTTGGTACGAACCGCTCACCGATGGCGATGCCATTCGCCGTGCCGTGCATTGGGTGCTCTCGCGTGACGATGTATTTCTCAATAGTTCGAGCGATGCGCGAATTCTCGAAGCAACGCTCACGGCCGCGAAGGAAATGATTGAGCTTCCCAGCGATGAATCGATGTCGCAAGACAGCGCATCGTTCGAGATCGAAGCGATCTTCGAGCGCGGCCTGAGCGACTCGATCTAGCTGGGCAGAGTCAGTCGTCGAGCCATTCGGGCCAGTCTCGCGAAACGCGGAGACTCCAGTTGGGCACACGGCGTTCGACATGAGCGACTGGACCTTCGATTGCGTCCGGGCGTGACATGATGTGCTTGTGCAATTCGGTCTCGCGATGTTCGACCTGGTCGGGGCTCAGTTCGGAGGACTCCCAGAGTAGGCGCTTCGACACGGCGACCGAAAGAGGCGCCGCGTATATCGCCGAGTCGCGCGCGATTTCGAGCGCCGTTGGAAGGACGCGGTCGGCCGTCAGGACCAGATTTGCGACGCCAAGGCGATCGAGTTCATCGCCGCGGAAGGTGCGGCCAGTAAGCATGATTTCAGCGGCCCGAGAGAGCCCGACGAGCCGAACCATCGTCCAGTGCGAGTGGGCGTCACCGATTACGCCACGACGGACCTGGACGATCCCGTACTTGCCCTCGAGCGCGAATATTCGGACATCACATTGCATCGCCAGGGTCATGCCGAGGCCGATTGCATGGCCGTTGACCGCGGCGACGACGAGTTTTCGAATCTTGAATGCCGGGAAACCCACGCCCGCAGAGCTGAATTGATCGAAGCCGCCCGCTTCGGAGACGTCGAAGGTCTTGGCGGCGTCGCTCATGTCTGCGCCCGCGCAGAAAGCACGACCTGCACCGGTCACGACGACCGCGCGGATTTCGTCGTCCTCGTCGCATCGTCGGTAGAGTTTAGTGAGCCGTTCGAGGAGATCGCCGGAACACGCATTCAATTTGTCGGGACGGTTGAGGGTGATCGTGGCGACCCCATCGCGGTCGAGATCAAATAGGACGGATTCCTTCGGCATACCCCGATGTTACCTCGAATGAAGGGTTGATTCGTCAGCCCGGCGTTTGCCACGAGACCTAACCGAGTTCCTCCTGGAAGTCTTCGAGAGAAGCCGAGACCTCGTCCGGGTGATGGAAGGTTGCGATGTGAAATAGAGCATCGCCCTCATTTACGAGCGGGAGCTCAGTGCGGCCGATGACGATGCCGGCCTTCACGGCACGCACCGTGACTTCTGCGGCGCCGAGGGGGTCGGCGATGGTCCCGAGCTTTTGTGACACCTCCACACGGGCACCGAGGCTGGCCCGCGAGCGAAGAAGTCCGGATTCGGACGCTCGTATCCAATGGCTCGAGCGAGCCACGAACGGCTCCGTGTGGCTTGG
>JAQBEG010000242.1:0-2583 GCA_032123985.1 Deltaproteobacteria bacterium | reverse complement strand
CGGCACCTTGACGCTGACCTCGTCGCCGACTTCTTTACCCATGAGGGCCTGGGCGACGGGCGAGGTGATCGAGATTAGGCCCTGTTTTGCGTCGGCTTCGTCCTCGCCGAGAAGGGTGTAGGTGACTTCATCGTCCGACTCGATGTCGGTCAGTTTGACGGTCGCACCGAAACTCACCTTGTCCGGTGATTGGCCAGTCGTATCGATGACCTGCGCTCGGGCGATCCGGTCGTCCAGCATGGCCATTCTGCCGGCGATATGGGCCTGCTTTTCCTTGGCGGCGTGGTATTCGGCGTTCTCGGAGAGATCGCCGTGCGCGATGGCCTCTTCGATGTCCTTTATATTGGCGGGACGCTCGACCGATTTCAGTCGTTGCAATTCCTGCTTCAGGGCTTCATAGCCACGCGGAGTCATGGGGACTCGCTGGTCCATTATCTTCCTCGGTAAGGGCGCGTTCAAGGCGGAATCGTCAATGCAATGAGCCAACCGATTCGCGCGTCCTGGTCGCGCTTCGAGGTTGTCGGAGGGATTGGCGGGGATGTCTCGCTCGAATAGGCTACCCAGAGCCTGCGGACGCGGCAAGCAAGATTCGCCCCGCAGGGGCGAATCATTTTGATCGCGGGATCGAGTCGGAGAATAGATTAGCGAGATGTCGGACCCGAACGAGCAGCAGCCGAGCGAGGCACAGAAAGCAGAGCCTGCGCCCAGTACGCAGGGCTTCGTGCGCTGGGCGCTCGTATTCTACGGATTGATGGGCTGTGCCGCTTTGCTCTGGCGAATGGCCGTGCCCGGTCAGTCGATTCTCCACCCTTCGATCGAGGCGGCGACCACGGCGTCGAGCATTCCCCTCGCGATTTTTTCAGGCTTGTTAATCGGACTTTTATCGATCGGGGCTTCTGAGCTGCTGACGCGCTGGACCGATCTGGGCGAGGGACTGGCGGACGTACTGGGCGAGGGACTCAAGGGGATCAGGACCAGCGACGCGATCCTGCTCGCGTTGGCGAGTGGTATGGCCGAGGAGATGCTCTTTCGCGGTGCACTCCAACCGGCTGTGGGTCTCTACTGGGCGAGCTTGATTTTTGGGGCCTGCCATTTCCTACCGCGAAAGGAACTCGCGCTGTGGAGTGTTTATGCGATCGTGATGGGCTTGGCTTTTGGTTGGCTCTACGAGTGGACCGGTCAGCTATTGGCCCCGATCGTCGCGCATACGGTCGTCAACGGAATCAATCTTCCCCGTCTCGCACGTCGAGCCGAGATGCGCTCCGACGACTGAATCAGTCCGTCGATGCGATCGCATCGATCTCCACACGCGCTCCGAGCGGTAGTGCCGAGACTTCGACCGTCGCTCGGGCAGGTGCCGGTTCGATTTCGAAGGCCTCCGCATAGATCGCGTTGACGCGCGGAAAGAGACTCATGTCCGTGAGATAGACGGTTGTTTTGATCACCCGGGCGAGGTCGCTGCCAGCGGCCTCGAGGACAGCCTTCAAATTGCTTAGCACCTGCCGGGTTTCGTCCTCGATCTCCCCGGAAACGATCGTGCCGGTCATCGGATCGAGCGGGATCTGCCCGGACAAGAACACGAGGTTCGCCATGCGAACCGCCTGGGAGTAGGGTCCAACGGGCGCCGGAGCGGCCTGGGTTCGAATTCCAATGTTCTTGTGGGTGTTCGTCATGTCCGCAGCAGTCTAGGCCATCGTGCGAGGAGCGCGCGACGAGTGCGCGCAGTCGACTACGAAGGTTCGGGAAGCAGGCGCTCCTCGAGTACGCGAATCAGATAACCAAAGAGGAGCAGATTGGGGAGCCTTCCTCGGGTCTCGCCCTTGATCCCCGCTCCGTCTGCGAATGCTTCCGCGTATTGCGAAAAGAACTCGATGGTCTCGTAGGGAATATTCTTGGCGAGCATTTCATTGATCTGGTCGGCGGGGAGATCGTCGAAAATTTCCGCGAACTCCATTGCGATCTCTTCGGGCGTCATGTCTTCTCCGCGAAACGGTCGGCACGGCGGGTTCCGTCGCGCGCGTCTCAGCATGTTCAGCAATTCGTCTCGAACTGTCAGATATCCACTTGGAGAGCCCGCCAGTTCGGGCGATCTTCTCATCGGGCCATCAGACTGTCAAGCATCATAAAGGCCGAGATCCGTCGATTTCGTGGGAGAGAGCGGCTCTGCCTCCGCTCCTTCCTTTGACTTGCCTAGCTTTGTGTCCAGATGCTTCGATCGAATCCCTTGCATGATCGCGGCGGCGCGTGGCGAGTTGCCTATCACGATCGAGCCGGTGCCCATCCACGCCGGCAAGTTAAGATTCAAAAATAAAAATGCTGAAGTGACGTTAGAAGTGCGAGCGATTTGCGTGCGTAGATCTGCGTGCGGATCTGGTTTGGCGCAATGAATCGAACGTGAAGACGCCCAGTCCAACCCAGACCAAGCCAAATCCCATCGCGTGTGCGGAGGTGAATGGCTCTCGATACATGACGGTCGCGAGGATGAGCGTGATCGTCGGCGCGATGTATTGGAACATGCCGACTGCGATGAGGGGAAGTCGGTGAGTCGCAGCAAGAAAAAGAAGCAGTGGCACCGCGGTGACG
>JAQBEG010000241.1:0-3054 GCA_032123985.1 Deltaproteobacteria bacterium | reverse complement strand
CGCGCCGAAGTCGAAGAAGCAAGGGAGTGCGAAAGCCCAGCTGCCGCTCGAAGTCCCTCCTGCCCTTGGCGACGAGGTAGAACCCCGGATCCGCTTCGGCCCACTCGGGAACACCGGGAATCTGCAAATTATTCCCCGACGCGCCGCTCTCGCTTGCGTTCCGCGCAAGCAACACCGCTGCCCGCGCGACCTCGATCTCCGAGGACTCCGAGTTCCAGGACAGCATTTCGACCTGCTTCCGATACTCGTCCCGCGTGGCGAAATCCATGGCTGCAAATGCAGGAGCCCTGCGCAGCACCTCGTCCACCAGACTGACCTTCTCGAAGAACTCGAGCCAGTCGATGGAAGACATCCATCGCATGCTGCTGATGATATTTCGGACGGTCGCGGTGGCGGCGCCCTGGGCGTGGTGTTCCAAGGCCACGACCTCGCCCGGAGACGTTCCTTGAGCAGCGAGTCTACGATTCAGCCATTCCAGGGAGGGCGTGACCAACTCCTCCTGGTCCCGCAGTCGCTGAACGAGCTGCACCGCGAACGCCCGGGCCAGAGGCGCGTTGTCCAGCGGGTGCAGGACTTCCTCCGAGTTCTCCGTGGGCCGACCACTCAGGCCGAGCAGACGATCCGCCACGTCATCGGCCTGCGCGCGCGCCTCACGGGAGTCGGTGACCTGCTGTGACAATCGCCGCAAGTTCTCGACCAGAACGATGCGCAGGTGAATTGGCAGCGCCCACAGCTCGCCGATGCCAAGAGGATTGACGCGCTGGTAGGCCCGGACGAAACGCTCGAGCGTCTGGAGATCGAAGTGGCTATCGGTGTGGGCCACGTAGGCCCAGGCCAGCCCATAGACGCGCGGGGTTCCCTCGAGGTGGCCCGCCGCAATCTTCGGCAGCCGGCGATAGTAGGCCTTGGGAAGGTGGTCTCGGATCTCTCGGAGCTGCTCGTCCACGACGTGAAAGTTGTCGAGGAACCACTCCTCGGCGAGCGTGATCTCGTGCTTCTTCCCCGCCGCTTCGACGCTGCTGTGATAAGTGTCGAGGAGCACGCGCCCGTTGTCACGGACCCGCGGAAGAAGATCGCGTCCGCGGGTGAGCTTCTCCGTGATGCGATCGGCCGCCGCCAGGCTCTCGGCGTGCTGTTCCAGCCGTTCGGGACCGAAGATCTCCGCGCGAATCGGATCTTCCGCGCGAGAAGGCGCAACCATTGGGCCCTTCGTGATGCTCAGCACCTGCGGTGGTTCAGAACGCGTCCGAAGACGCTCCTAGGCTCGTGCATCACAGGGCGTGCTCTCCTCAGACAGGCGAGGGTCTTCAGTTCTCGGAAGAACTCTCGCATTGGCGCCCCTCCGCTCTGCGTGTCAGGCCGCATAGACTCCCGGTCGTCGCTCCGCATTCGATCGCGACCCCCGGAATCGTCCTGCTGAGGCTATCCCGCCACGAGGCTGATCGCTATCGAAGTCCAGATGCGGAATCAAATCGATCTTCGTGAGCAACACCGGGTCTGCCTTCTGGAACATCACTGGATACTCGAGCGGCTTGTCTTCGCCTTCGGTCACAGACAGGGTCACGACGTTGACCGCCTGACCGAGATCGTTGGATGAGAGACGCGACGATCTCCACCTCTTGCGCGAGCAAGCGGCTGTCGATTAGTGGACGTACCCCAATTGTTTCAGCGCTTCGAGCGCTTCTTTGGCGAGCTGTGAGTCTTCGGGTTGCTCTGATATACGCGATGCATCGACACGTCGTTTCATCTCAGCGGCGAAAGATTCGGCGAGATCGCGTCGATATCTCATCTGATCCGATCTCTCGTTGGGATCCCAACTGAGGTCGTAGAGCGAAGGGGCGTAGTGCTCATACCAGACGTACTTGAATGGGTATCGGATCAGGGCTGCCATGCCCCCGTATACCCGATTCGACGCAACACAGAACTGTCGGACGACCTCGGGGTCGACAGCTTGAGCCTTTTCCTTCCAATCATCGGGTACCGTGATGAACTGATCGGTATAGGCCGAAAAGAATGTGCGAGGCGGCGCGGCTTCCGCCTGGACGCCGTCCAGCGGAAGCGGGCGGCCGGGGAGATCCGCGGATCGATTGGGCCCCACCCACTCGAGAATCGTGGGCATGACGTCCACGAGCCCGACCGGTGCCTCGATGACGCCTGGCTTTAGCGCCTCCAGCCCGTTCACGACGAGCGGCGCGTGAGCCGGAACCGTCCACGGTGCGGTCGAAAAGGCGCGCGTGTAGCGCACACCGTTCTCAGCCAACCGATCGAAATTGGGTGTCGTCCCCTCAACCTGTCCATACGCCGACACAGCGTCCGCGCGGACTGTGTCCAGCACAACCACAAGGATCGAGGGTCTCGAGTTGATCTCCCCATCTTCCGCCGTCGCCACAAAGGGAATGAACAATCCCATCGCAAGCATAGAGGAGCGTAGGTGCCAGCCGGCCGACATCCCATTCGGGGTCATTGATCCGGTTTATGCGCATGAACGAGACGACCTCCCGAAACGGGCCTGATACGCCCCATCTAGAGTCTACGCTTCAGAAGACTATTTAGCAGAGGCCTATATGCAGCGGCATCAGATTGGCTGGCAATCCGATGCCGAGCTGAATCATGACGCTGGCCAGAACGAAGAACATGCTGCGAAGGGCAACTCGAGAACTCTCTGTGATCGCGACTACTCCCGACATGAAACAACGCGATCTTCACCGCGTCCGCCGATCATCGGTTATCAACCCTTGTCTTCCGAATCAGCGCGGAAGTGTGCAAAGAAGCGCGAATCCCGCCCATTTCGCGATATGATTCACCTGATCAAAAGCACCTCAATCGATCACTTCACGGAGAGAAAAATGAGTCAGAAGAACGAGCTGACGAACCGCGTCGAAGCGAAGAAGCTGAAACTGCAGGCGAAGGTCAAGGAGCTTCGGGCGAACGCAAGCAGCGATTCGCGTGAAGAAATCAAGAAGCTCGAGGCCAGGCTCGACGACCTGAGCGAGAGCGTGAAGGACGGCTGGGACGACTTGACGGAGAAAGTGTCGGGCAAGCTGAACCAATGGC
>JAQBEG010000240.1:0-5353 GCA_032123985.1 Deltaproteobacteria bacterium | reverse complement strand
AAGCCACTCGTTCATCTGGGCGAGAACCGTTCCGGCACGCTGCGTATCCTTGCGCTTCATATGATTCGCCCAGATCGTGCCCGAGTAGTCGACATAGACATCCATCTCATCATTGGCCAGTGCGTCGAAGACCACCGTCGAGCCCAATCCCCCGCGAATCGTGACGTCGAATCCAGTTTCGCGAAGCCGCTCGGCGATCAATTCCGCAAGGATGTACTGCTCGGTGAAGGTCTTCGCGCCAACTGTTGCCCGAGGTCGTTTGCTGTCGTTCACGGCATCGGCGAGAATCGGCGCGATCGCGAGGCCAACCGCTGCGATGAATGCGCTGACGGAGAGGACGGCCAGGCGCACATCGCGCCTAGCGGCGGCGAGTTCACCGAGGCGGATCAGTCCATCGAGTGAAATTGCAAGGCCGGCCGCGCCAGCACATCCGAGCAGCACGGCGGGAGTATTCTGCGTCTGGAGGCCGCTGAAGATGTAGTTGCCGAGGCTGGTTGCACCGACGGGAGTCGAGAGCGTCGCCATGCCGACGGTCCACACCGCGGCAGTCCGAATGCCGGCGACGATGACCGGCGCGGCTAGTGGGAACCGAACGCGCATCAGGATCTGCCCGTCGGTCATTCCGACGCCACGCGCCGCCTCGATGACATTCGGGTCGATCTCGAGCGCGCCCGTCACGGTGTTACGCAGCACGGGCAGCATGCTGTAGAGGACGAGCGCAGCGAGCGCAGGTGCGACGCCGATTCGTCCGAGGAGCGGGACCATCAGGGCAAGCAGGGCAAGCCCAGGAATCGTCTGCACGACGCTCGCAATACCTAATAGTGGACCGGCGAGCACAGGTTTACGGATGGCCAGCCCGGCGAGCGGTAGCGACAGCGCAACGCCGAGTAGAAGCGCGCCGACCGTCAGCAGTACATGGTTCGCGAAATAATCTGGAAAATGGACGAGCTGGGTTTCGAATTGCTCGAGGTTCACGCCTCGCCCTTTCCATTGCGCGTGTCGCTCTCGTGGACGATTGCATGAAGCCTTTCTGATTGGCGCCGCGGCATATCGAGAAGACGTTCAACGATCGCGTTGGCCGGTGCCGCAAAGAGTTCCGAGGGCCGGCCGATCTGCAGGATTCGCCCACGATTCATGACCGCGATTCGATCGGCGAGTAGTAGGGCTTCGGTGACGTCGTGTGTGACTAGCACGATCGTGAGACCAAGCTGTTCTCGCATCGAGACGAGCTCCTGCTGCAATCCATCACGAGTGACCGGATCGACCGCGCCGAAGGGCTCGTCCATCAACAGGACCTGCGCGTCGCCGGCCAGCGCGCGTGCCACACCGACGCGCTGCTGCTGTCCACCAGAAAGTTCGAAGGGACGCCGTCCGCGAAAAGCGTCGGCGGGCAAGCCTACCCGCGTGAGTAGATCGTCAACGCGTTCGCAGATACGGCTCTCCGGCCAGCCAAGGAGCCTGGGGATTACCGCCACGTTGTCGGCGACCGTCCAGTGCGGGAAAAGGCCGATGCCTTGGAATACGTACCCAATGCTGCGGCGCAGAATGACCGGGTCCGCGTCCGCGGTGTTCTTTCCATCGATGTGAATCACGCCAGCACTGGGCTCGACCAGGCGATTGATCATCTTGAGCGTCGTGGTCTTCCCACAGCCCGAGGCTCCGAGCAAGGCGACGGTCTCGCCAGCCGCGACTTCGAGGGAAAGTCCGTCGACGGCTCGAACGCCTCCTGGATAGAACTTCGAGACCTCGCGCAGAGAGATCATGAAACGGCGCTAGTCCGTCTCGATAGACGATGCGTTTGGCGTGCGATAGGGCGTGCGATAGCGGACGCCGCCCGGGGCTTACGCCTACGCATCGCCTGTTTTTTCCTGTTCACGGGCCCCGAACTGGCTGATCAGCAGCGCTGCGCCCGTCATCGCCAATCCCTTCAAGAAGAAGGACGTCTGGATGGCCCGCATTTCGGGGCTCTCTGCGGCAATTATTCCGTATCCGTGGACGGTAAACGTGACGGGAATGAGGAAGAGCACGATCAGCCAGCCTCCGAGTCGGGCAGAGCGATTGAAGAGGATCATGCTCGCGCCGGCCAGCTCGACGACTCCCGAGATCAGTACCCAGAAACCTCGAAAGGGAATGGACTCATGCATCAGTGACGTGTAGCCGTCGAGGTCCGTGAAATGCGTCACGCCAGAGAGAAAGAAGATCAGCGTGAAGAGGACGCGACCAGCGAGCGTGACCGCGTGGTGGCGAGGTAGGCGAGATTCGTCGAGCATCTGGATTCCCCCTATGGCCACGACGGTACCAACAACGCCGCCGATTTCCGATTCCGTTCCTATTGGCTGAAACTCTCCTGGTAGCGACGATACTTGCTGAGCACCTTCGTCACGTAAGCCTCGGTTTCGGGGTAGGGCGGTATCCCACCGTAGCGCACGACGGCATCGGGCCCTGCATTGTAGGCTGCGAGCGCGTGGCCGAGTTCATCGAAGCGGTCGAGAAGCGTCCGTAGGTAACGAACGCCACCACGGATGTTGTCACCCGGTGCGAAGGGGCGTCGAACCCCCATCGCCCTTGCGGTTCCCGGCATCAACTGCATCAGACCCTGCGCGCCGACGCGCGAGACCGCGCGCGGCTCGAAATTAGACTCGGCCGCGACAACGGCTTTCACGAGTGCCGGATCGATATCGAACGAATCCGCGGTGTTGCGAATCAAGCGATCGTAGGGCGCCGCATTCTTTTTCGCGGACCGGCTCATGGCCGCGAGTCGTGTACTGAGCGGGCTTGCGACGAGAGCCTCATATCGAGCCCGATAGTTCCCGATACGCCGAATTTCGATTCTGCGTCGACCGGCCTCCACCTCGATGGCCGCCATGACGCGCTTCGAGTCTTCCATGCGACCGACACGCGCATAGACGGAAGCGAGTCGGACGAGATTCCCAAAGCTGACATCAACTCGGACGTCGGCCGACCGGAACGAGTTCGACGTTTCGAGCGCCGCGAAGAGCTGGGCCTCGGCTGTTTCGAAATCGGGCTCGACTAATGCCTCCCGTCCAGCGTGTGTTCGAAACGACCAGGTCGCCGCCGGGACGCGCGGCGGAGCGACGCGCGGCGGAGCAGAGGCGACCGCCGGCATCGGCTGGACTTGTGTCGTCCCGACTAGCGAAAGTGAAGCGCAGCCGGGAAGGGCCAAGGCAAGCAGTAGGCAGTACGCGATCCTCGAGAACGCAAGCCTGCGCGAGTCGGGGCGGAGGCGGCCGATGAGTCTTCGACGGGCTGTCCAGCACAAGAGCATTGTGTCAATCCGGCGGCAGGTTGGAGCTATTTGAGCCGTCGCATCCTACCACAATGTTGAACGTGTCGTTCTAGAAGAATGAGGCCGCTTCGAGTCGGCCTGAGACAGTTGCGGGCGCCATGCGTACCGCCCGCCACGTTCGCCATGTCGTGGCAAAGTGCTTCGAGATGGCCGAGATTCTCGGTGCCCCTGCGACGCCCGGAACGCAAACATGAAACTTGCTGATTACCTGTCCCGTATCGACTACTCAGGCCCCGTTGCGGCGGATCTGGATTGCTTGAATGCAATCCATCGGCAGCATCTCTTGAATATCCCGTATGAGAACCTCGATGTGCAGCTCGAACGTTGCTTGGACCTGGACATCGAGCGAATTTTCGAGAAGATCGTTCATCGGCGTCGAGGCGGCTGGTGTTACGAGATGAACGGACTGCTCGGCTGGGCGCTTCGCGAGATTGGTTTCGATGTCATGCGCATGACGGGCGGAGTGTCGCGCAAGGAGAAGGGTGACACGGTACTAGGCAATCATCTCGTGCTGAGCGTCGATCTCGATGGGACGTACATCGCTGATGTTGGGCTTGGCAATGGGCTGATCGAATCGATTCCGCTCCGTCGTGATCGCTTCACGCAAGGTCATCGTGAATTCAGCCTGGAGCCCCTCGGCCAAGATTTCTGGCGATTTCACAATTCAGTCGGAGCCATTCCTGCGGATTTTGACTTTGTCTTTGCTCCGGCAGACGAAGAGCTGCTCGCAAAGACTTGCGATGGGCTGCAATCGGATGCCGATTCGATATTCAAGCAGAACTTGATCTGTCAGCGCCTGCGAGACGACGGCATTCATCTCCTTCTCGGTCGTGTGTTGTTCTTTTTTCCCGAAACCGGGTCGACGAAGACACTCTTGAACTCGGCATCTGAGTTCAGCGAAACGATGTCCAATCTATTCGGTCTGAACGATGCCGAAATGACGGATCTCTGGCCTGGTATTCTGGCCCGCCACGATGCGCTTTTCGGTGCTACGTCGCCGGACGATATTCGACTGGACGGCAACTGAGCTGCGGCTCGAGATCCAGCCAGAATCATCGATTAGCTCTCGAGGCAGCCATAGGTCTTCATGACGAGCAGGCCTCCGCGCACGTCTCCCATCAAGTTGGCTTCCATGCGATTCATGACGTACGCAATCGAGACGCGAGCATCGAGATCGATCACGGCGATCGACCCGCCCCAGCCTCCCCAGAAAAATGCCCGTTCGTTCGGGCTCAATGGGAAGGATTTGTCGACCAGGCCAAAACCCATGCCGAAACGCAGGGGTACGCCCAGGACCTGGTCCGTGCCGCTCGTCTGCTCTTCCAGAATGCGTGAGACGGTTTCTTCCCTGAGCAACCTGATCCCGTCTAACTCGCCACCGCAGGCCAGCATCGAGTGAATGCGCGCAACCGAACGCGCGTTGCCGATGCCCCCGGCGGCCGGAATTTCTGCGCGTCGCCAGCCCTCGGTCGCCGGCTCTGTTCCGTCGAGGGGACAGCTCCGAAGCGTGCGGGCCGCGATCGAATTCGGGTCGGCCAGATCCTCGCCCAGGCGCGTGCCCGGCGGGACCAGTGCACCAACGCGAGAGTCATGTCGAGCGTCCAATCCAATGTGGAAGTCGGCGCCGAGGGGCTCCGCGATTTCCTCGCGAAAGAAGGTTCCTATGCTCTTGCCGGTGACGCGACGCACGAGCTCACCCTGCAGATAGCCCTGCGTGATGGCGTGATAGCCAGACGCTTCGCCCGGCGTCCACCAGGGTTTCTGTAGGGCCAGACCGTTGACGATCCCATTCCAGTCGTAGAGCTCGGTCGGATCCGCAATGGGCGGATCAAATCCAGCGAGCCCTGCGCTGTGACTCATCACATGCCGAACTAACACATTCTGCTTGTCGTTCTGGCCGAACTCTGGCCAGTATGTGGAGACCGGCGCATCGAGATCCAGGAGCCCGCGATCGGCCGCGACCAGTACGCATGTGGCAGCCATTGTCTTGGTGGTGGAATAGACATTCACGATCGTGTCTTTCTGCCACAGCGCGCCTCCTTGGAC
>JAQBEG010000239.1:0-4526 GCA_032123985.1 Deltaproteobacteria bacterium | reverse complement strand
GCCCAAAGGCTCTGCCGCGGATTCGAATGCAATCAGCAGAAGTGCAGCGACAGTGAGTACTATGCGCGCGATGGTCATCGAGGATCTCCAGTGATCGTGAGGGCTGGATGGTGAATGGCTGGATGCCAGTGAAGATGCTTTCCGAATCGCCAGAGCTTGGATGTTAACCAATAGCGATCGAACCGATCAATGCGAGAAGGCCCTCCGAGCCGCGGCTTAAAGAGCGGTTTCGAAGCTTGGGCCTGTGACCTGGTCCGTCGCCGGACAAGACGACGCTTCAGAGAGAGGTCAGGTGATTTTCCCACAGATTCTGTGATTGGTGATGCTCAAGGCGAAAGCCTGTTGTTCCGATTGGCCAGCGAGTTGCCACTGTTCCGCGCGTCGGCGTAGGGACCCTTTCTCCGACGGAGCCATGCCATGTCTGCTCGAATCCCATTTTTTCGCGACCTTCTCATGGTCGTTCTTCTAGCCTCGCTTCCGGCGCTATTCGGTTCCAGTGCACAGGCCGGGGAGGTGAGCCGGATCCACGCCGATGCCGAGGAGGGTCAGGTTGTCACCGTCCTGGGCCACGTCGTGTCGATCAGCCGAAATGTAGTCTTCACATTGGAGGATGAGTCCGGGGATCAGATTCTGGCCGTGATTCCCGACCACCTGCAGCGTACGGTCGGGACGCCAAAGAAGGGCGAGACGATTCGCGTTCGCGGTAAATACGACCACAAGACGCTTCTCGACCGGAATAAGAGCACGAATGTCGCGAAGGATAAGAACTGGGGCATTCGCGTCGCGGCAGTGGAGCGCAACCTCTCCTCGAGCGGTCGAAACCCGACCGCCGATCCAGCGTTGTCGCATGTGCAACCGGAAGCGGAATCAGAGGCGTCCCCTGCGGCTCCGCTGAGTGCCGTGACGATCGCAACGCCGAATACCACCGAAGACTTGAAGAATCGCCTCTCGATCGCTCGTAAACACGCGCTCGGGGCGCGGAAGGAACTCGGGAATGCGAAAGCCGAGGTTGCTCGGGGTATTCATCGAAACGTCGAAGGCGCCGAGCAAGCCTCACTCGCGGCGCGCGAGCAGCGCGCCCAGCAAGATTACGACGAGGCAATCGACGTGATTGAACCGCTGGTCGAGGAGGCTCGCGATTCCGGTCTGGATCCGAAATTGATCGAACTCTACGAGGCGGGGATCTCGCAGCACCCACGCTGATTGAAATACGCGATGCGGATACAGACCAGCCAGTAACGTGTATGCATGATTTGGCGGTTTCGTGATCCGGCGGAGCGAGTTGCCTACTTCAACGCCATGGTTCGACCAGGATCTTCGCATGTCGATCGGGGCTGGCGAGTTCTTCGAATGCTTCGGGCACGCCCTCCACGCCGATCTTGCCCGTGATCAGCGGGTCTACATCGACTCGCCCCTCCGCGATGTTGTGTAGCGTCGTTGCGAACTCCTCGGGAGCGTACCCGAGCACGAATTGGAGGTTCAGCTCCTTGTTGATGCCGAACATCGGCTCGATGCGATCGACTTCCATGCACACGCCTACGACGACGACGCGCGCATTTCGCGGTGCGCCTTCGAGTACCTGCTGCAACAAGCCGGGGACGCCGACACACTCGAAAACCACACAGGGCTTGATTTGCGTCTGCGCCATCATGGCGACCAGCGGATTATTCAGGTCGAGCCCTTCCGGTACTGCGATCTCTTCCCACTTCTGGTAGGGCGAATGATCGGCGGGGTTCAGGACCACGTCGGCACCCATCTGTTCGGCCATCGCTCGACGCATGGGTGAGAAGTCGGACGCGATGATCGGGCCACAACCCTTGAGCTTCAACGCGGCGATCACTGCGAGCCCGACCGGTCCACAACCGATTACGATCGGAACCTCGCCGCCCGCGAGTTGACCCTTCTCGACCGCGTGATAGCCGACGGCCATCGGCTCGGTCAGTGCAGCTCGCTCGGTACTCAGTCCATTGGGGACTTCGAGCAGCAGCATCTCGTTCAAGACCATCAGCTCGCCATAGCCGCCAGGAAAATCGTTCGAGTAGCCGACGGCTCCGGCGCCCCGGGACCCGAATGCAATCGGCATTGAGCACACACGCGCCCCCGGCTTCAGGCTCTGTGACGTGTCCGCACCGAATTCCAGGATCTCCGCGCAGAACTCGTGCCCCATGACCACGTCGCGCGCGAGATCCATCCCTTCGCCCTGGCCAGATCGTCGACCGATGTCGAGCATGCGATCCGCGTGCTTGAGCATGTGCAGATCGGAGCCGCAGATTCCGCAGGCCAGCGTTTTGACGAGTACCTGCCCGGAATCGGGCTCTGGATCGGGTAAGGTATCGACGACCAGCTTGTGGTCCCGCATCGTGCACGCGCGCATGAAGATCCTCCTCGGAGATGTCGGACGAGGGTACCGACTGTAGAGAATCAATGCCGGGTCTTGCGAAAGAAGGCTCTAGCCGCTCGGCGTTCTACTCGATTCTCGGAAGCTGGCTGAAGAGGCTCATTCCCAGGACGAGCAACGTCATCATGCCGGCGCCGATCCAAAACGTACCGTTGAGTCCGACCACCGAAATGGCGAAGCCCGAGGCGAACGCGCCGATCGGGCCGCCGCCCATGAAGCCCAGTTGATAGGCGGCCAGCACCCGACCCCGGAAGGCAGCGGGTGCGTGTTCCTGGAATATCGTACGGCTGCTGTTGATGAAGACGGCTCCGCCGAGTCCCCAACTGTAGGTCGCGATGGCAAATGCCCAGAAGGGTAGGCCGGACCCAAGGCAGGCTTGAAAGAAGGCGGCGGCCAGGAGCGCGAGCAGCATGGATCGCCCCTTGCGCCGGAGACCAAAGCGCCGGAGAGCGAGCGATCCGGAGATGGTGCCGAGAGGGAATAGCGTGAACGCAATGGCGAGTTGGTCGACCCCGCCGCCATAGACATCTCGGATCATCAGCGGCAGCACGACGCTGAAGGTGCCGATGAAGAACAAGCCGACGGCGAACACGGCGAGAAGACTGCCGCGAAGCTCCGGGGAACGTGCGATGATTGCGAGCCCCTCGCGAATTCCGTGCAGGGCGATGCGCAGATTCACCGGCGCCCGAGCGACGGATGCCGGATCCGGTATGGAACGACGCGGAACCCGACTGGCAAACAGGGCTCCGCTGAGCAGCACGCAAGCGTGGATACACAGCGCGGTCGGACTGCCGATCACCCGCGCAAGGCCCGCCACGAGCGAACCGAGCGCCTGGCTGCCGAACTGCACCGCCGTCATGCCCGAGACCGCGCCCATCAAATCCGCGCCGGCAA
The DNA here is from genome assembly GCA_032123985.1 of Deltaproteobacteria bacterium. Classification (GTDB taxonomy): domain Bacteria; phylum Myxococcota_A; class UBA9160; order UBA9160; family UBA4427; genus UBA4427. Next base: position 1,234 of record JAQBEG010000239.1, on the reverse strand, counting down.
CGCGCGAGAGCAGGGCGTCCCGCGCGGGGTTGCCGAAGGCGGTCAGAATTCCCATGGACAGGGCGAAGGCGATGACGAGGGGGATCGAAAGTGCGTCATTCGCAGCGGCCACGGCGAGCGCGAGAACCGGAAGCGGCGCGAGCAGATGGAGGGCGATCAGCAATCGTCGCGGGTCGAAGCGATCCGCCGTCGCTCCGCCGATCATCAGGAGGAAGACGCTCGGAAGCATGCTGGCGGTCTGAGAGATGCCGACCCACTCGCTCTCCGCATTGAGTTCGCCGACCAGGATCCAGGAGAACAGCACACCCTGCATTCCGAAGGCGCCGAACCAACTGCCGACCCCTGCGGTGAACCAGCGATAGCCTGCGCCATTCTCGCTCGGCGGCTGACGGAAGGCTGGTGTGGTACCGAGGGTCGATGCTGACGGGACTTGCTCATGTGCCACTGTCCGAGCGTAACGCTTTTTCGGCCCGGCACTCGCACGTGTCGATGGTCCTTTCGGCGACGAATGGTTAGCGCGTCACCGCATTTTGCTGCGCGTGCTCGATCAGCTGCTTCACGATAAGACTCGAATTCGCCTGCGTAATGTCGTGCCCCATGCCACGAATGGTCTCGAATCGTGACCGCGGAACCCGCCGAGCGGTGTCTTCACCGCATGCGACCGGAATTAGAGGGTCGTCGAGACCGTGCAGCACGAAGAAGGGCAGATTGATCGCTTCCAGGCGTTCGGCGCGACTGCCATCTGCGACGACAGCAGCCATCTGGCGCGCTGAGCCATCCGGGCAATAGCAACGATCGAAGCCGCGCTCGAAGTAGCTTCTCGATTCGGCTTCGGTCGGTGGATATTTCGGACTCTCGATGACACGTTGGGTTCGCATGGAATGGGCGATCACGATCTCGCGATCGGTTGGATCACTGGGTGTCGACGTCAGCGCCTCCATCGCTTCGGGCGTCGCCGCTGGAAGGCCGGGCGCACCCGGCCTGCCAGCGGCGACGCCCGAAGCGATGGAAGCGCTGACGTCGACACCGAGTGATCCAACCGATCGCGAAATCGTGATCGCCCATTCCATGCGAACCCAGCGTGTCATCGAGAGTCCGAAATATCCACCGACCGAAGCCGAATCGAGAAGCTACTTCGAGCGCGGCTTCGATCGCTGCTATTGCCCGGATGGCTCAGCGCGCCAGATGGCTGCTGTCGTCGCAGATGGCAGTCGCGCCGAACGCCTGGAAGCGA
>JAQBEG010000238.1:0-4192 GCA_032123985.1 Deltaproteobacteria bacterium | reverse complement strand
GGTTCGCTCGAGCAAGCGATGATCAGCATCGAGATGCGTTCTCCCAGATAGAACAGCGCGGGACGAATGACCTCGTTGAGCTTTTCGTTCGCCGCACTTCGTTCTCGCGGAGTTGCGGCTGAGGCGATCGCCGATAGGTTTCGAAGACGCTCGGCCTGGATCCATTTGGCGGCTTCGATCTGGGCCCGGAAGAGCCTCCGGACGGAATCTGGGTCGGGCGGCTCGACTCCAGCATCGTAGGCGGCGTCGCGTATCCCCCGAACCGCTGCGTCGAGAACGAGCGTTTCACGCTCCGCGTTTTCAATAGGCGTGCCGAGGATCAGCTTGGCGTCCGCGACCGCTCGCATCAGCGTTAGGCGCTCATCCAGACTCGAGAGCAGCGCCGCCAGGGGGCTTGCAGTGCGCGACCTCGCGAGACCATGCTCTTGCCGCAATCGGTCGAGCTGACCGCTCGATTCCGCCCGAAGGAGCCAGCGGTTGAACTGCCGCGCCTCCAGTTCGTTTTCGGGTGGGAACCAGGCGGCCTTCAGATCTCGAGTGAGGGGCCCGATCTCTCGCAGTCGCAATACCGAGTTTCGTTGCCAATGCGGTGCTTCGACGGTGTCGGTGACGATCGCCTCGACCCTGCCCTGTAACAGACGGGGGAGAACTTTCGCGTTGTCTGGAACCGCCTCGATGTGGGCGGCCGGAAACAGACGCCTTGCGACCCTTTCGAGATGGCCGCCTGCGTTGACTGCGATCGCGATCGAGCCGCGATCTAGATCCATCGCAGACTCGAGACCGGAATCGGCCGGAACGAGTACGATGGCCCCGCTCACTGTCAGCGGAAGGCTGAAGCGTCCCAACATCGATCGGTCGGGCCGGACGGTGATGCCGGAGAGGGCCAAATCGAAGGAGCCAGCCATGAGATCCGATGCCAGTCGAGGCCACTGAAAGCGGACCCATTCGAGCCTGACGCCACGCTCCCGGGCGTAGGCCCGTGCCACGGAGACAGAGAATCCGACCGGCTCGGCGGCGATGCCGGGCCAAAAACTAAAGGGCGGATAGTCGCCGCTGGTTGCCACTCGAAGGATCCTGGGAGGCGTCGGGCCACTCGAATCAGCTGAACCGGTCTCGGGTGTACGGCATCCAACGGCCAAAGCAATACAAGAGAACACGATCGCATAATGCAATCCGATTCGATCCAATCGAGTTCGTGATATAAAAAACCTATATAAATCAAACACCTGGAGACCTTATGTCGATTATCGACCGAACTCTACTCTTGTTGACCGCAATCGGTACTTCTCCTACTGTCCGCGCCCGCTACTCCGAGAGGGTTCTCGCCGGAGTTCGCGCCAATTGCATCCGCCCCGGATTCGACACGCCGATCTCTTCCCCCTGACTGGCGGATAGAGGCCGAATGTCGCACGCACCGGCGGCAGTTATAGGAAAACCGTCATGCTGACACTCGACGAGATTGAATCCGGGCTATTCGTGACGCACAAGAATACCGGTCTTCGCTACAGCGTCGTCGAAGCGGAGGAAGGCGAGGTTTTGCTTTCGCCCGAGCAAGACGGCCTCCAGGATCTGACGGTTCCGCTCGACCTTTTTCGAAATGAGTTCGTGAATACCGACCGCTTCCGCGCGCCCGCCGGCCGTCGCGGCGGTCGTGGCCGCAAGCGCACACCCGCCGCAGGCGGTGGAACATCAGCCGCGCCCAGTGGGCCGAAATGCCGCGGCAAGATCAAGAAGATGGTTCGTGACCGAGGCTTCGGCTTCATTCGCGGTGACGACGGCAAGGAAGTCTTCTTCCACCGTTCCGGCCTGAACGCGAGCGAATACGACGTGCTCAACGAAGGCGATCTGGTCGAATACGTCGTCCAGGAAGGGCCCCGTGGCGCCCGAGCCGAACACGTCAAACACGCTCCCGCGGAAGCCGCCGCCGCCAGCTGAACCGCGTCTGGTCGGCTGACTTGATGGAGTTGATCGGGAGGTGCACTCTTCCGGTCATGCCGTCACCGCCGAAGCCCTCGATCATCACAGATTCCAACGAACTTTCTCCCGCGTGGTTGACCGCGGCTCTGCGCGCAAGCGGCCTGGACGTCACGGTCTCGGCGTTTAGCAATGAGCCCGTTGGTACGGGCCAGATGGCACACAACGAGCGTATCTCGCTCGAGTACGCCGGAGACGCGGCCGGTGCACCGGCGACGATCGTCGGCAAATTCCCTTCTCCCAGCGAGGAGAGCCGTGCGGCGGGTGCCGCGGGCGGTTATCGCGCCGAAACACTTTTCTACACCAGGCTCGCTGAAAGCTTGCCTATTCGTACCCCTGCATGTTTCTACGGTGCGATCTCCGATGACCGCACGATGTTCACGCTGCTGCTCGAAGACCTCGCACCGGCACAGCAAGGCGATCAAATTGGTGGGGCGAGCGATACGGAAATCGAAGCCGCCGTGCGAAATCTCGCAGGACTTCACGCACCACGCTGGAACGACCCTTCGATTCGTGAGCTCGATTGGCTGTCGCAGGGGATGAGTGACGAGTATGTCCTCTACATCGAACTGGGGACGCCGGTCTTCATCGAACGTTACAAGGATCGACTTTCGCAAGAGGACGTCGAAACGTTGCAAAATTTTGCGGCCAGCGTTCGACGATGGGTCGAGCTCCGTCCGAAGCAATCGACTTTGGTCCATGGAGACTATCGCCTCGACAATTTGATGTTCGAAGCGACAGACCAGGGAATCAAGGTTGCCGCGGTCGACTGGCAGACGTTGTCGGTTGGATGTGGCGGCCAGGACCTCGCCTACCTACTCGGGAATAGCAGCCCGCCCGAACAGCGCCGTAAGCACGAAGCCCATTTGCTCGACGTGTACCGTGAATCGATGGCGGCGCTTGGTGTCGAGCGAACTCGGGAAGAAGTATTTGCAGACTATGTCTATGGCACCTTCCAGGGGCCGTCGATTACGATGTTAGGTTCCCTGGCCGTCGGACAAACCGATCGCGGCGATGACATGTTCATGGCGATGGCCCACCGGTCCGCGACTCAGATCCGCGATCTGAACGCCCTCGACCTGATCGCCTGACGGAGGCTCTACGAGCCAGCCGTCCCGCGTATGGCCGGCTATCCCATGTATCGATGCACGATCGGGTATCGCCGTCCGGCGCCGAACGCCTTCTGCGAAGTCCGGAGTACGAGCGGATTCTGTCGCCGCTTGTATTCGTTGCGATCGAGCCGGTTGACGATTCCCAATGCGATCTCTTGCGAACAACCGTCGGGCGGTACGATCGATGCGCGGCTACGTCCGCCTTCGATCGCCTGACGAAGAACGTCGTCGAGAACGTCGTAGGAAGGCAGATCATCCTGGTCGAACTGATCGGCGGCGAGTTCTGCGGAGGGCGGTTTCTCGATGCTGCTGACGGGAATGCGTTCCCCGTTGCGATTCGCGTACTCGGCCAGGGCGTAGACGTCGCCTTTGTAGACATCACCGAGGACTGCGAGTCCGCCCACGGTGTCGCCGTAGAGCGTGCAATAGCCCACCGATAGCTCACTCTTGTTTCCGGTCGCGAGGACCAGACGATTCTCCTCGTTCGAACACGCCATCAGGATCGCGCCGCGAATGCGTGACTGAATATTCTGTTGTGTGAGTCCGTAGTCTTCACGTTGCCCGAAGAGCTGCGAGAAGATTAGGCGGTACGCGTCATAGAGCGGACCGATGTCGGCGCGTCGGACTTCGATGCCAAGTCGCTTGCCCAGATGGAAGGCATCTTCAATGCTGTGTTCCGACGAGAATGGGCCGGGCATGGCGATTCCGAGTACGCGTTTAGCGCCGAGCGCCTCGACTGCGAGATGGGCCGTGACGGCGGAGTCGATTCCGCCAGACAAACCGATGACGGCGTCGGGCGGGAGGTCTTGCTTCAGGAAATAGTCGCGGATTCCGAGTACGAGTCCGCGTTCGAGTTGCTCGATTGGCGCGAGGTCGTCGACTTCTTCGAGCGGTGTGCCCGGTCCGAGTGGGATCTCGCAAATCGCGATTCCGGATTCGAAGAGCGGCATTGCGGCGTGTACCCCTCCCTGCGCGTCGATCACACACGACCCACCATCGAAGATCAGCTCGTCATTTCCACCGACCTGATTTACGAAGACCACGGGTCGCTTATTTCGAATCGCGACCTCTCTGCAAGCATGGCGCGTCGCTCGGCGGCCTTGCCG
>JAQBEG010000237.1:0-2759 GCA_032123985.1 Deltaproteobacteria bacterium | reverse complement strand
GTCGCTGATCACCAACACCAGATGATCGCGACGGGCGATCCGCGCGGCCGCTTCGAGCGGGCGATTGAGCGACATCGGGGTCACCACCGGTGCGTCCGCAGCCAGCGCGCCGTTCGCCACGGCGATCGACGCGATGAACGCATCGAGCGCCCGACGGCTTCTCAGTGGTCGAAAATCCGCGAGCATCTCGTCCCCGAATACGATGCCCCCGATCCGGTCCCCCTGCTCGAGCACCGCAAACGCTGCGACCGCGGCTGCCTCGGCCGCCGTCACCGACTTCATGTTGAATCGCGAGCCGAAGAACATGGACATACGCTGATCGACGACGATCAGCGCTGGTCGATCGCGCTCTTCGGTATAGACCCTGACGTAAGGCTCCCCTGTTCGAGCCGTGACCTTCCAGTCGATCGCCCGAACGTCGTCTCCGGGGAGATAGCCGCGCAGCTCTTCGAAGTTCAAGCCGCGTCCGCGCAATCGCGAAGCGTGGCGGCCGTTCAATACGCTGCGCGCCGGCTGACGCGGGAGAAAACTGAGCGCTTTGGCCATACCGGCGAGGCTGCGCAGATGCGCTAGGTCCACACGAATCCGCGGATCGGAAGCCGTGGTTGAACGGGGGCTCCGTTCCGTTAGGCCTACGCGCGTTCGGGCCGCCTGGTCACGCATCAGACCCTCCTAAGTCAGGGCAACCTGCGTCGCGATCTCGTCAATCACCCGGTCGGGCGTCACACCCTCGCCCTGTGCCTCATAGCTGAGAGTCAGTCGATGACGAAGCACGCCGTGCAGAATGGCGCGAACATCCTGCGGGTCGACGTAGTCGCGACCGGCCAGCCAGGCGTGCGCGCGCCCGCACTTGTCGAGTGCGATCGTCGCTCGCGGGCTCGCACCAATCTCGATCCAGCGCGCGAGATCCTCGGAGTAGACCTCGGGCGTGCGCGTGGCGTAGACGAGATCGGCCATATAGCACTCCATCGCGTCCGCGACACTGATCGCGGCGATCTCGCGTCGCGCGTCGAAGACCGCCTGTTGCGAAATCACCGGTGCGACCTCGCCCTCAGAATCCTTTAGCGCGGCGGCAGCACTCTCTTCGTCGCGCACCAGTCGGATCACCCGGACCTCGTCCTCGACCGAGGGATAGTCGATCAGGACGTGCATCAAGAAGCGGTCCATCTGCGCCTCGGGCAGCGGGTAGGTTCCCTCTTGCTCCACGGGATTCTGGGTCGCCATCACCATGAATAGCGGCTCCATGGCATGAGTGGTCCCCGCGACAGTCACCTGCCGCTCCTCCATCGCCTCGAGCAGCGCCGCCTGCACCTTGGCAGGTGCGCGGTTGATCTCGTCCGCGAGCACGATGTTCCCGAAGATCGGACCGGGGGCGAATCGGAACTCGCCGGCGCAGGCGCTCCTGTAGTAGACCTCGCTACCCGTCACGTCCGCAGGCAGCAGGTCGGGCGTGAACTGGATGCGGCTGAACTTCGCCTCCAGGTTCTTCGACAAGCTCTTCACGGCGCGCGTCTTGGCCAGGCCGGGAAGGCCCTCGATCAACAGGTTGCCGTTGGCAAGCAGCCCGATGACCAGACGCTCGATCACGTCCTCCTGGCCGATGATCGATTTTGCCATCCGGGCCTTGAGTTCGAGAATTTGTGCGTGCGCACTCATCGAGCTTCCCTCATAGGTCCGTCCGACTGATCTATTTGGACCCCAACACCTGCTCCGTCACGCGATCGATGGACCACGAATCCGGTTTCTGGCTGGGCGGATACTCCTTGAAGGTCTGCAGAAACGCGGCGGTCCTGGCAAGGCCGAGGTAGCCCTGCGGCGCTTTGTCGACCATCCAATCCCAGTAGGTATTCGAGTTGTGTTCCGCACGTTCAAAGGGGTCGCGGCGCAGATTGAAGATCTTGAACATACGGAGTGTCACGAAGGGTTCGGCCCAGAGAGCGAACGTCTTGGCCCGATTCTCGGCGTAGACAATCTTCCAGTCTCCGACTCGTATGCCCACGGGCATTCCCTCGTCGTTCAGATAGTGGAACTCCGTACGCGGCCCTTCCTTTTCTTTGCCGGTCAAGTAGGGGAGGAAGTCGTAGCCGTCGAGATGGAGCTTCGCCGACTTCTTTCCGACCTTGGTTCCCTTCAGCAGCCGAGCCTTGAGATCCGGGTCGCCCGCGGCGGAAGCCAAGGTTGGCATCCAGTCCAGATGAGACATCACATCGTTGGAGACGACGCCTTTCGGAATCTTGCCCGGCCAGCGGACCATCGCGGGGACGCGATAGGCGCCCTCCCAGTTCGTATTTTTCTCGCTACGGAACGGCGTGATACCCGCGTCGGGCCAGGTGTTGAAGTGGACGCCGTTGTCCGTCGAGTAGAAGACGATCGTATTGTCGGCGATCCCGAGCTTGTCGAGCTGATCAAGCATCTGTCCGATCAGTTCGTCGTGCGCGACCATCACGTCGTTGTAGGGACCCTGCCCAGACTTTCCAATGTTCTTCTGCGCCGGATGGGTTCGGAAGTGCATGCCCGTCGTATTGAGCCAGACGAAGAAAGGCTTCTTCTGTTTCACCGAACGTGCGACGAAGTCCTGAGCCGCAGCAGCGAATTCCTCGTCCGCCGTCTCCATCCGTTTGCGACTCAGCGGGCCGGTATCCTCGATCTTTCCGTCCGCCGTGGCATGAATTACGCCACGCGGCCCGAATCGCTTCTTGAAGGCAGGATCCTTCGGATAGTCGATGTCCTCGGGCTCTTCTTCTGCGTTCAGATGATAG
>JAQBEG010000236.1:0-2761 GCA_032123985.1 Deltaproteobacteria bacterium | reverse complement strand
TCCCTTTGTTTCGTACCCCAGACGCTCGAGCGTTTCGAGTGTTCTTGGAAGTGGCGCCTGCTTGGGATGGCTACCCCCGCTGAAGGCACGAAAGCGGGGAGACCCAAATCGCGCGAGCACAGCCTCCGCGAGAATGCTGCGGGCCGAGTTCCCCGTACACAAAAAGAGAATGGAGTAGATCGGGGCGGCGCCAGGGCTGTCAGCCATGCCGAATTTCCTAGGGCCCCGTCGCAGGCTGTGCGCCGAAGCCGAGCACGCCGCTCGAGAAGGTCGTTCCGAATGTCTTCACGAGACTCAACACCTGGGCCAGAGCCGACTCGAGAAGTTCGGGTGAAAGGGAGGAAATCGGATGTAGAAATGCCGCATAGACGACCCCATCTGAAACTGCATAACGCGCATCGAGCGTATTGTGAAAGTTGGCCCTTAGGAGTAGATCGAAAACACGCCTGTCGAGGCTCTCGACCATCGCGAACGGCGCCATGATGCGCATTCGATCGTGCGCCGGGTCGCTGATCAAATAGATGTTGATCCCGTCGACCTGCGTCTGGATAGCCCCCGGCGGGCCCATGATTGCGTCCACCTGGTCGGCAAAAAACAGTTCCATGCGCGCCTGTGACATGGGCCCATCAGTCGCGTCCGAACCTCGCTGAATTTTCGGTCCGCCGGAAATTTGCGCGCAGCTACACAAAGCGACGAGAGCCATCATGAAACAGAGACGTGTAACCCTTCGCCACTTCATTGAGCGCTTACCACCTTTGATCTAGACCTCGCGGGACGCGCCTTTTCAGGCGGAATCGTCGTCTTGCCGAGCTTGGCAATGTGGCGAAATTCAGCTGGCGCCACGGGGACAACGGAGAGCCGCCCGCGCTTCACAAGCTGGATCTCTGTGAGCTTCGGATCCTGCTTGATCACGGCGAGCGAAACGGGCTCGGTAAAGGCCACGCGCGGCGCCACGTCAACGACCACCCAGGTCTCGTCGTCGGCGGTCGGGTCGGGATACGACGACGCGACGATTTGCACGATGCCTACGACTTCCTTGCCTTTGTTCGAATGATAGTAGAACGCGAGATCGCCCTCTTTCATGGCAGCTAGATTGTTTCGGGCCTCGTAGTTTCGAACACCGTCCCAATAGGTTTTCCCATCCCTGACGAGGTCGTCCCAGGCGTACTTGTTGGGCTCGGATTTGATCAGCCAGTACCCGCGTGCCATCTAACGCAGATCCTCGGGCGTCTGCTGAGAGACCACATGATGCGCAACATGCACCGCGATCGGACGCGTCAGCAATCGGCTCACCAGGTTCGCGCGAATCCAATTGAGCCATCCGACGATCACCGAGGGCTGCTGACCGAGGGCTGCGAGGCCGCGTCGAGCGACGTCCTCGGCACTATGCCCCGGATGGGCGATCTCCCCCGCGACCTCCTGGAACTCGGTCTCGGTCGATCCCGGCTCGAGCACGACGACGTCGATATTGCTCGCCCGAAGTTCGCCCCAGAGCGCCTCGCCGAAGAGCTGATCGAAGGCCTTCGTCGCGGCATAGACCGCGTGCAGCGGAAGCGGCTGGCGCCCCGCCACGGATCCCGTAAAGAGAATCCCGCCCCGCCCGCGCTCTCGCATGCCCTGAACGAGCGCGTGAGTCAAGACGACGGGTGCCTCGCAGTTGATCGAGACCAGTCGACGCAACTGATCGCCATCGAGCAAGTCGAAGCGACCTGCATAACCAAGCCCAGCGTTGTTCACGAGGAGTGCTATTTCGAGGTTGGAAACGGCCATTAGGAGTTCCGCCTGTCCGCTGCGCTCCGAGAGATCCGCAACGACGACCCGCGTCTCGACCTCGAAGTCCCTTTCGAGTTCTGCTGCCAGTGAAGCCAGGCGAGCTTCTCGCCTGGCGCTCAGAACGACGTTCATCCCTTCGGCGGCGATCTGTCGTGCGAGCGCCGCGCCGATTCCGGACGAGGCCCCCGTCACGAGGGCCCAGTCACCGTACCTCGCGGTAAGGCGCAGGCTCTGGGGCGTGAAGTAGTCGCGCGCATTCCAGAACGCATAGGTCAATCCGATGAAAGGCAGCGCGGGAAATATCCCGACGAAAATCCCGCTGAACCCGCCCGTCTGGATCGCTGTCCAGAGATACATTCCGAAAGCCACTTGGGCGACATACGCCGGGGCCCAGAACGCCATCCATGGACGACGACGACGGAATCCGTAAACCGCAGCCGAGTAGACGAACCAATGAGGAATCGCGAAGAGCTTTGCCCAGAAGCCCTGGAAGAGGACGCCGAACCAGACTTCTTGATCTTCGGCCATCGGCTTCAGGAAGATGTCCCATGGCATATAGATGAACGCCATGAACGCGCAGAAAACCATCGTCGCGCTCATCCACCAGGGACGCTCTCGAAACACGTCGTAGAGCCACTCGCGCATCCTATCTCCTCTAAGCAGGCTGAGTCTGGGAACGTAACCGATTGGTTGCCGAGTAGAAGAGCGGGGAGTCCGCCTCAGATTTCTTCGACGGGATTCATTCCACGAGCCGCGCAGAGCGCTCGATCGTTTCCCGGGTTTCAGTCAATTTCGGCGATACGAGCCCACAAGCGGTACCTTGCAGATCTCACATCGACCCGGAAGGGTCCACTCGGAGCGGACCCGGCATGGGCAGCGTCTACGGCACTCTCTTTCGCATCTCGACCTTCGGTGAATCCCATGGCGGCGGGGTCGGCGTGGTGCTCGAGGGCTGTCCGCCGCGACTGGCGATCGACGTCTCCGAAAT
>JAQBEG010000235.1:0-10176 GCA_032123985.1 Deltaproteobacteria bacterium | reverse complement strand
GCGTTCGACGCGCGCGCTGACCCAACGTCGCTAGTCAGACGAAGGCAGCGGCTTCGCGCCCTTGATCTCGAGTGCGACGCCATCGGCGGCAAGCCCGCCCTCGCCCGGCTTGGTACAGAGGATTTCGATGTCGCCAGCCGCGTTCGTATAACGCTTGCCCATCTGCGTGCCCTGCTTCTGGTCCGGATCGATCAGCGAGCCAGCCGGTGGCTCGCCGCCCAACTCGATCACTGCGACACCGCCACAGGTCAGATTCACATCGCGATTCGGCGCAAGGATCAGCATCAACTCCGAGTTGCATACAGCGCTCTTGAGACGCGTGCCAGCCTTGAAAGCGGCCATTCTATTCTCCTCTTGATACTTACACTACTTATGACGTGATCTGACTCGGCTCTGAGTCGAAGCGCGATGCCGCTGCCCGCACACCCGGCGATCAGGCTGATCGAGAATACGGATTTCAAGGGTCGGATGCTAACGTCGGTTTTTCACGAGAACCCCATGTCGCGCCCACCCGAAACGACTCATCCAGATATCGCCGCCCATCACGCACGTGCGCTGCTCCAGACCTGCGGCCTTTCCATCGACATTCCCAATTGCGATCGCTCCGCATCCGCGGCCGTCGAATGGGCTCGATCGGGCGCGATGCAGCTCACAGGGCCGGCCGACGGGGCTCCACGATTCGCAGCCGGGGCCCTGGCCAGCGCGGCGCGGGGAGCTGGATTGGCGCTTCGCGCGTTGGCACCAGGAACCGCCCTTGCCTCGCTCGACGCCCCGGCACTGCTCGCCGAGCGTGCGGCGATCGACGGACTCCGCCGCCAGGGCGACATTTCAGCCGGAGGCAGCGCCCGCCTCCTCGCGATCCAGGGCGGCTGCCTGGCGCTGAATCTCCCGCGCGATGAGGATTGGCAGCTCACGCCCGCGTGGTTATCGACGGACGAATCCGCATTCGCCTCCACTCGAGACTGGAAGAGCCTCGAACGCTTGATCGCCAATCGCGATGGCACAATGCTTGTTGAACGCGGACGAATGATGGGCATGGCCGTCGCAGGTGCGCGAAAATCCGTGGCTCGAGATCGTCCGCTAATCACGGTCCGGCACGCGTCGGAGAAATCTCCGATCCAAGCGCCGCGGCGGATTCGGCTTCTCGACCTGTCGAACCTTTGGGCAGGGCCGCTTGCCACATCTCTTCTCGCCATGGCGGGCGTCGAGGTCCTCAAGATCGAAAGTCCGACTCGGCCCGACGGTGCGAGGCTTGGTTCGGAAGCGTTCTTTCAGCTCATGAACGGCAACAAGCAGGGCTGCGCGCTCGATCTACACGAAACTTGCGATCGCGCGTTCTTCGAGCGATTGATCGAGCATGCGGACGTTGTCGTCGAAAGCGCTCGGCCCCGCGCCCTTGCTCAGCTCGGGTTCGATGCGTCGAGCTGGGTCGGCGCTTCGCCCGGAAGAATCTGGGCGTCGATTACGGGCTATGGACGGTCGAACGAATGGATTGCGTTTGGCGACGATGCCGCAATCGCAGCCGGTCTGGCCTGGTCGCCGGATCCCGACGAAGCGCGCCCGTGTTTCTGTGCGGACGCGATCGCCGATCCGATCGCCGGCCTCCACGTGGCTGCGGTCGTCCTGGCCCATCTGCGAGCGGGGCGTGGCGGCCTCTTCGATTTATCTCTCACCGACATCGTGGCCCATGCTGCATCCCTGACGCACGATGGCCTGGTGCTCCCGGTCGAGGCGCGCCAGCGCGAATGGTTCGTCGTCGAAGACGGACATTCCACCGCCGTCGAACGTCCCCGAGCACGAATCCATCGGCGACAAGCGCCAATCCTGGCCGCACCCGATGAGAAGATGCTGGCGGCGTGGGGCACGACTTGTTGATTCACAATGCGGAAGTCGCGGGTCGATGCCACGACCTTCGCTGTCGAGACGGAGTCATCGTCGAACTCGCCGATCACCTTCCGAGCCAACCGCACGAGCGCAGAGTCGATGCGCGTGGGGGCGCACTCATTCCTGGCCTGCATGACCATCATATCCACCTCTTTTCATTGGCGGCCCAACTCGAATCGATTCCCTGCGGCCCTCCCCACGTCGAATCGCGCGACAGCCTGATCGAGATGCTATCTCGGGCCAATGCGAACCGGGGTTGGCTTCGCGGTACGGGCTACTTCGAATCCGTTGCGGGGCCACTCGACCGAAGCCGACTCGACGCGATTTGCACCGCCCACCCGCTCCGAATCCAACACCGCAGCGGCTCCATGTGGTTCCTGAATTCGCTTGCGATCGACGCGCTCGATCTCGATGGCGCCGACGCACCGACAGGGTTCGAACGCGATGCGACAGGTCGTTCGACGGGTCGCCTATTTCGAAGCGACGACTGGCTGCGTCGGAAGCTCGCATCCTCTTTGGTCCCCGACCTCTCTGCGGTCGGATCGCTTCTCGCGCAATGCGGTGTCACGCGCATCACGGACGCGACACCGGGCAACGGCAGTGACGAATCCGCTCTCTTTCGCTCGGCGCAGCTCAGTGGTGAACTCCCGCAACGATTGCGATTGATGGGGGATCTTTCGCTCTCCTCGGCCGATGCAAGCGATATGCTGGAAATCGGCGAATACAAAATCCTCCTCGACGAGCCCGACCTCCCCGATTTCGATGAATTGGTGTCCGGGGTTCGCGATGCGCACCTGGCGCAACGCTGTGTTGCCATTCACACCGTCACACGGACGGAGATCCACTTTGCGCTCGCCGCGGTCGAAGCGGCCGGCGCGCGAAAAGGCGACCGCCTCGAACACGCTTCTGTCGCACCGGCCGAGGCACTAGAACATGCACGAACGCTGGGTATCTCGATCGTGACGCAGCCCAATTTCGTTGCTGAACGCGGCGACGCCTACCGCGCCGAAGTCGAGAACCGAGATCTCCCCGCTCTCTATCGCGTTCGTAGCTGGCTCGAAGCCGGCATCCCTCTCGCCGCGGGAACGGATGCCCCCTTCGGCGAGCCCGACCCATGGCTCGCGATGCGCGCTGCGGTCGATCGCCGCACTCGCTCCGGACGAACCCTCGGTGAGAATGAGACCGTGTCGCCCGAAACCGCACTCGGCTTGTTCATGGACGAGTTCGCAAGCGCCCCGGCGACCGCGATGCCCACCGCCCAGTTGGCCGTCGGACAACCCGCCGATCTGTGCCTCTTGAATGCTCCGTGGCGAGAGGTCCGTAACGACCTATCGAGCAAACATGTCGTCACGACGATTTGCGCCGGAAAAATCATCTGGGCAGCAAAGCCCTGATCCAAATCTCCGCGAACTTCACAAAACTTTACAGACCGGACATCCTCGAGACAGAAGCTGTGCCTAGCTTCCCCTTTGCGCCTAGAACGCCGCGGACGACCACTCCGGTCGCCCGCCAGGAGGATCGAAATATGGCTTTGAAACCGAACCCGTCCACGAACCAGACCCGGCTGATGAGCCGGCGCCTGGTCTCCTGGCCGCTCGCCCTGATCGGGCTGACAATCGCATTCCTCTTCGTGGCCAATTCGGTCTGGGCTTGGGGCCGAGGCGATGGCCGCGACATCGAGGACATCAAGTCCCACGCTGAACACTTCGTCGATCGCGCAATCGATCAGCTCGATGCGACCGAAGAACAATCCGCAGCGATCCAGCTGATCGTGATGGCCACGATCGACGATCTTCAAAATGCCCGGGGCGATGCCACACGGGGACGCGAAGAGATTCGCGGCCTGGTCACCGCCGATTCAATCGATCGAAAGGCATTTGAACAGGTTCGCCTGTCACATATGAAACGCGCTGATGAAATGAGCCGGATCGTTGCCGATGGCCTGGCCGACATCATGGAAGTCTTGACGTCTAAACAGCGCCAGGAGCTCGAAGCACATTTCGATGAACATCATGGACGACACCGCGGCAGAGGATGGGGGTGGCACTAGGCGCGGCCCATAGTCGATTCGATCAATACCGCCCGGCCTTCACTCCTAGGGCCGGGCGGTTATTCTTTGCCGACATCCGATTCTCGCGCGATTCGGCGCAAGTCGACGCGATCGTTCGGAGCGATCCAACACGAGGCAAACCTGTGAAGACACGGGCATTGATCATCGACGATGACGAGACCCTCGCCGACATGTTGTCCGAGTACCTAGAGGGCCGAGATTTCGAAGTCGTCACGCGCCACCGAGCCGACGCCGGGCTCGAGGCGCTTGCGGAGGAAAGCTTTGATGCCGTCATCCTCGATGTGATGCTGCCCGATCTCGACGGCTTCGAGGTCTGCAAGCGAATTCGCGAACAATCGAACATCCCGGTCCTGATGCTCACCGCGCGCGGCGATGAGACCGATCGCATCGTCGGCCTCGAGATCGGTGCGGACGATTACCTGCCCAAGCCCTTCAGCCCGCGCGAACTATTGGCGCGGCTCCGCGCCGTACTCCGACGGACGGCGCGAAAAGAAGGTTCTTCGGCAGGTGTTCTGCGTTTCGGACGACTCGAGATCGATCGCGGCGCACGCGTCGTTTCGATCGACGGCGATCTGCGTTCGCTCACCAATCATCAATTCGAACTCTTGGTCGTCCTCGCGGAGAACGCAGGTCGAGTCTTGTCGAGAGATCAGCTGATGCAGAACCTGCGCGGACATTCCGTTGAGGCTTTCGATCGCAGCATCGACAATCACATATCGCGCATTCGCGGAGCGATCGAAGACGACCCGAAGAAACCCCGGCGTCTGCTCACGGTGCGCGGAGCGGGTTACGTTCTTGCACGTAGTCAAGACGGCGACCCCGGCGCTTGAAATGAACCGTCTCTATGTTCAGATCTATCTTTCCGTCCTGGCCGTGATCCTGCTCTTCGCTTTCTTGCTGGCGGGTGCGTTCTGGATCTTCGACGAGGAATCCGATCGCTTCGATTGGATCCACGAGATGCAAGTTTTCGCCGAAGCCATCGTGCCTCCGGCCAACGCGCCCCCCGAACGTCTGCAGCAATTTACACGAGCGATCTCGGAGCCTTTCGAACTCGCCATCACCATCTACGATACTTCCGGACAAATCCTCGCGCGCAGCGGCCGCGGCGTTCCGCCTCCACCGCAATCGGGGGGAAGTCAATGGCTCCGTCGTCAACGCGGTCACCGCGCAATGGCCCTCGCTCTGGCTGACGGCCGTTGGATCGTCATGAGCGCCAAGGGACGAAGGCGCCCAATTCCACATCTCTTTGCTGCGATTGCGCTGCTAACCGCCGCCACCGGCATTGCCGTCTTTCCTCTCGTGCGACGCTTGACCCGTCGACTGGAAGTCCTGAAGGAACATGTCGAGGCACTGGGAGACGGTCGCCTCGACGATCGCGTGCCGATTGAAGGCAGCGATGAGATCGCCGAGCTCGCTGGCGCGTTCAACCGGACGGCAGATCGCATCGAGCGTCTTGTCGACGACAAGACGCGACTCCTCGCCAACACATCACATGAGCTGCGAACTCCGCTTGCCCGAATCCGAATGGCCATCGCGCTGCTTCACGAAGATCCACGTCCCGAGTTGCTCACGCGTATTGATCATGACATTGAAGAGCTGAACGATCTGATCGGCGAACTGCTTCTAGCGAGCCGACTCGATGCGCCCGAACAGCGCTTCGAACGAGTTGGGGTCGACCTGCTCGCGCTCACCGCCGAGGAAGCCGCGGGTATCGACGGCGTCGAGGTTCGCGGCGTCAGCCGCTCGGTCGAAGGCGACCCAAGACTACTTCGAAGGCTCATTCGGAATTTGCTCGAGAATGCGGTCCGGCACGGCGAAATCCCAGTCGAGGTCGACGTCGAAGCCAGCGATGATCCGCGCTTCATTCGGCTCGTCGTCGCGGATCGAGGGCCGGGAATCCCCGAGTCGGAGCGGGAACGCATCTTCGAGCCGTTCTACCGTCATGAGGGACAGGCGAGCGCCGAGGGCGGCATTGGCTTGGGCCTGGCTCTGGTTCGCCAGATCGCCGAACGTCATGAGGGACAAATTCGATGTGAATCTCGTACCGGGGGCGGGACGCGATTCGTACTCGAACTGCCGACGGCTGGCGATCGATGAACGTTTGCCGCATCGCGATCGCATGCAGACGCTTCGCGAACGGCGACGCGAGAGCGACGGCGGCCGGAACAGAACGTCTCTGACCCGGTGTTCGGCTTCGCTATGCTCGTATCATGTCTGGACAGATTCGTGTAAATCGCGACGGACCGCTCGCCGAAGTCATCTTCGATCATCCCGAGCGTCGCAACGCCATCACCGCAGAAATGTGGCGAGCGATTCCGAAACTCGCTCATGAGTTGGACGCCGACGATAGCGTCCGCATCGTCGTACTGCGGGGAGAAGGAGACGTCGCGTTCGTCTCCGGGGCCGACATTTCGCAATTCGAGCAAAAACGATCGGGCGATGACGCACGGCAGTACGACATCGAGAACACGAGCGCCTTCGATGCGCTCTCGTCGATCAAAAAACCAGTCATCGCCTCGATCCACGGCTTCTGCGTCGGGGGAGGCTGTGCGATCGCTCTCACCGCCGACCTTCGTTATTGCGCGGACGATGCCGTGTTTGCAATTCCGGCGGCTCGTCTCGGCCTCGGATACCAGGCACCTGGTATCGCCACCCTCACCCGGATCGTCGGTGAACCGCGCGCCAAGGAAATATTCATGACCGCGCGACGCTTCGACGCAACCGAGGCGGAGGCCATGGGACTGGTCAATCGGGTGCTCCCGAAGGCTGAGCTCGACTCTTTCATTCAGAAGACGGTCGAAATGATTTCCGATAACGCACCGCTCACTCTGCGTGCGGCGAAATCGGCCTTCATCGATCTCGCCCGGAACGAATCCAAGCGAAAACCGGATGAAGTGAGAGAAGCGATTCGGACGTGTATGGAAAGTCAGGACTACGCCGAGGGGGTTCGGGCCTTCCTCGAAAAACGTCGCCCCGCATTCCGCGGACACTAGCCAAAATGATTGATCCAACGACCGGCACGGCGACCGGCGGCACGGCGACCAACCGAACGACGAGCCGAAGGCGAAGCAAGACGGCTCCCAAACGCTGTGGTTGGTGTGGAGACCATGCCGACTACCAGGCCTACCATGACACCGAATGGGGCTTTCCAACTGACGATGATCAGCGACTCTTCGAAAAACTCTGTCTCGAAGGGTTCCAGTCCGGTCTTTCGTGGCTCACGATCCTGCGCAAGCGCGAGAATTTCCGCCGAGCTTTCGTAAGCTTTGACTATGCCCGGATGGCTCGATGGAACGAGCGGAGCGTCCAACGATTGCTCAGAGACGCTGGCATCGTTCGACACCGCGGAAAGATTGAAGCAGCACTCGCAAACGCACGACTTGCCGGGACTCTGTGCGACGATTTCGGCTCACTGGGGGCCTTCTTCTGGAGTTTCGAGCCGGACGACGCGGATCGGCCGAGGCAATTCGACGAACGCAGGCTGATTGCATTGAGCGAAACATCCGAATCGCGTGCCATGTCGAAGGCGCTCAAAAAACGTGGATTCCGGTTCGTTGGACCGACGACCGCATATGCGTTCATGCAATCGATGGGAATCGTCAACGACCATGCCGAAGACTGCGATACACGAGCAAAAGTCGAGCGTGCTCGTAGCCGATTCACTCGCCCGAACAGTTGATGCATATCGAGCTCTGGGTCGTTCTCGCAATCGGAGCGGCGCTCGCCCAAACAACACGCAACGCCATCGCGCAGTCTGTCTCCGCTGAAATTTCGGCGGCGCTCAACAGTTGGTCCCGATTTGCCTTCTGTCTACCTTTTGCCGCTTTCGCCTGCGGAGCCGTGGTGGCCGCAGAAGGCATGCCCAGTCTGCCCCCAACATTCTTCTTCTATTGCCTTTGCACGGCAGTTACCCAGCTACTCGGCAACGTTGCGCTTGTCAGCGCATTTCGGGTAGGCGGCTTCGGCGAGTCGATCGTCTTTCACAAACTCGAGGTCATCCTCACCGCAATCGTCGGTGCAGTGCTCTTCGCGGAGTTGCCTTCCAGAGAGGGTGCGGCCGGCATCATCATCTGTGGGTTCGGCGTCATCGTGATCAACCTGATGCGAGGCACGGGCGATCGCCGCTGGGTGCACGCGTTTTCTCTCGGACGCGCGGGTAGCCTCGCCCTGCTCTGCGCTGTACTGCTGGTCGCTGCCAGCTTTGCGCTCAAGATTGCCAACGGAATCGTTTCCGAAGCGAATCCGGGGATCTCGGTTAGCTCGATTGCGGCACCGATTCAAACTCTCTTCCATACCACCTGGATGGAGGTCCTGTTGCTCAGTATCTGGATCCTGCATCGCGAGCCTCGCTCGTTCGCGGCGGTCCCGGTCCATTGGCGCCGCATGCTGCTGATCGGCTCGACCGGATTCATCGCCAGCCTGGGCTGGTTCTGGGCCTATTCGCTGACACTCGTCGCCTATGTCAAAGCGGTCGGCCAGGTAGAAGCCCTGATCGCGATCGCCCTCGCGATCCGTGTGCTGGGCGAACGCGAACTGATCCGACAGCTTCCAGGCGTCTTGCTGATCATTGGCGGAATCACGCTCGTCTTGCTGGGATGATTCGGCCCTCATCGTCATCCCGCTCGCCGTCGACTAGCGCTACCTCATGGCGAAGGAGGACGGCTCGGCGTAGCATTTTGCTTCGGTCGTCCACCACGGCTCTCTCATCGAGGCACCTCCTTTGAAAATCCAACGCAAAATGCATTACGGTCCTCGAAAGCACATCGCGAATCGGCGCGAGCGACTCGATGCGCTGCACTTCCAGCATTTCGAAACGACACTTCAGAGCCCCTGTCTGGGTGCCGAGATTCGCGGAGTCGATCTCTCGCAGCCGATGTCCACCGCCCTGTTGCAAGAACTCGAGACTGCGCTCGTCGAGTTCAAAGTTCTGTTCTTTCGAGATCAGAAAATCGACGCACAACAGCACGCGAGTTTTGCGTGTCAGTTCGGGGAACTCGAAGTCCACCCCTTCCTGCCGGCTGGTGAAACGCCGAATGTGATTCGATTCGCCAAAGATGAGAACATCGTTGGCGTCGAGAACAATTGGCACAGCGATGTTTCATGGCGCCAAGAGCCCTCTCTCGGCTCGATACTTCGCGCGTATGAAGTCCCCGATGTCGGTGGCGACACGCTCTGGGCCGACATGGAGGCGGTTTACGACGGCCTTTCCGATGACGTCAAGGATCGCATCGAAGGGGTGAACGCGGTCCATGATTTCGTCCACACGTTTGGGCTCGGCCTCAGCGAACAGGAAAAGACAGACAAACGAAACGAGTTCCCGCCCGCACTGCACCCGATCGTGCGCACGCATCCTGAAACAAAGCGTCGCTGTCTATACGTGAATCGAATCTTCACATCGCATATCGAAGGATTGGATCGTGAAGAAAGCGACGACCTCCTCGACCTGCTCTATCGCGAGGTCGAGGTTCCGGAATATCAGGTGCGGTTCAAATGGGCAGCCAACAGTGTCGCCTTCTGGGACAACCGCTCGACTCAGCATCTGGCAATCAGCGATTACTGGCCCCGAAAGCGCGTGATGGAACGGCTCACGATCGTCGGCGATCGACCCTATTGAGACGAAATTATTGAGACGAAATTATTGAGGCCGAATTATTGAGGCCGGATTAGTACCGCCGAGAGCATTCGAGGGTGCGGCCCCGATTCCCCACGGGCCCTGGCGCTAGACGTCTTCTTCGTCCTCGTCCGGTTGAACCAGTCCGTAGGCTTCCAGATCGTCCTGGGTCGCCTCCCCGGAGTGCGGTTCTTTCTTCTCGCCGATGTCCTTCTCGACCTCGCGCATTTCACGCTTTCGCGCAGACTTTTCAGCCTTCTCGCTCTCTCGTTTCCGCTTGAGAACACTCATCCGACTTGCACGTGCCATTTCAAATCCCTCCACACCGCAAAGTCGAGGCTCCCCCGTCGGCTCTGCATCTCGTATTGTCCAGCCCGCTCGTCCAGGACCAGAAGGCCCCAGCAGCACGTAGATTGATCATCTCCGATTCGGATGCGAGCTAACGCCGACCGCTGGCAGCGCGGCGGTCTTTCACTTCACGCTGTACTGTCGCTCCGCCAACTCCGCCATCTCTGCCGACTCTGCCGACTCTGCCGATTCCGCCAATTTCTCCGGATCCAGGACCTCGCGACCTTCCCGAGCCGGGCGGTAGCGAAGCGCAAAGCTCGCC
>JAQBEG010000234.1:0-12343 GCA_032123985.1 Deltaproteobacteria bacterium | reverse complement strand
ATCTATGTAGTGATCCGAGTCGCCGTTCTTTGAGACGTCCGCGCCGCCCGGCGGATTCGGTTGGAGCTGAGCGCCCGTATTGCCGTCGTACATCTCGAAGCGATAGCCAGGACCTGCTGAAAGATCGAGATGCTGCTTGGGGGCCTCCTCTCCCTGCCAGAGTCGATATCCAGGTCCGGTCGCTAGAAGCGCTCGAACTTCGAGATCCTGCGTGCTGTCGCGCGAGACCTCCGTTCCCGTCGCCCAGAAGAACCGTTCGTGGATCTGCCGCCTCCATGTGCCGAAGATCCCCTGCGAATTCTGGATCGTCTTGGTGCCCTCACTATCGCCTCGCGAACGCGACGTTCCGTAAACCCCGTTGAACCGAAATTTCAGCAGATCCTTGTCATTCCAGATCCGCTCGGTATTCGCGTCCAGCGAGCCCGCGAAGGTGTCGGTCGATCCGGACTGCGCATTGACGGCGAGAGCCAGCTCGCCGGTCCAGCCCTCTTTCGTCTCGTCCTCCGCGAACGAGACACCTGCCATGAGAAGAAGTCCGATCACGGACGCAGCAACGTATCTGTGGCAACGTATTTTTTGTTTCATGTTCATCTCGTCTCGTACCCCTCTTCGGCGCTCGTGGACGCTAGTGGACGCTGCGTCGAAATAAATACTCGATTCTGCAGGTCTTCGTGTTCAGGCTGACTTGCCCGGAAACTCGAGAATGTGAACATCGCGTTGCGGGAACGGGATGCTGCAGCCACCCGCTTCGAGCTCTTCCTTGAGCTTGCGTGTCAAGTCCCAGCGGAGCGCCCAATAATCTTCTTTTTTGCACCAGGGTCGGACGACGAGATTGACGGAGGAATCCGCCAGTTCCGCGACCGCCACGGTGGGTGCTGGGTCCGAAAGCGTTCGTTCGTCGGACTTGAGCACGCGTTCGATGATCGAGACCGCTGTTCCGATGTTGTCTCCATAACCAATGCCCATGACCAGATCGATCCGGCGAGTATCGTTGAATGAGTAGTTCTTGACGGTATCGCCGTAGATCTGAGCGTTCGGAATCGTGATCCGCACGTTGTCTCCCGTATTCAGGAGTGTGCTGAAGATCGTTATCTCCGCGACGGTTCCGGCTTGCCCGGCGACTTCGACGAAATCTCCCACGCGAATCGGCCGGAAGATCAGAAGCATCACGCCGGCTGCGAAATTCGAGAGCGTCCCCTGGAGAGCCAACCCGATGGCGAGACCGGCTGCACCGAAGACGGCGATCAGCGATGTCGTCTCGATGCCAAAGAGATTCAGCACCGCGATCAATACGACTGCGAGGACGACGTAGTAGACCATGCTCGCGAAGAACGGGATCAGCGAAGCTTCGGTATTCGCTTTGGTCAGTCCCTTGGTGACGCTGCTGCGAACCCATCCCGCCACTATTCGGCCTACGATCAGGAGTGCAATCGCACCGATGACACTGATGCCCCAGGTGGACAAAAGCTCGATCGCCGTCTCCATCACGCCCTGTATGTTTCCGCTCACGGAATCTGAATTCATTCTCTAGTTTCTCCAGCAGAGGTACGAATCCGACCTCGGCATTCATGCCCAAGTTCATTTCGGCGAGTACCATAACCGTCCCAAGGATTCTGACCAAAGTCAATTTCCTCCAGCAACATGGATGAATAAAATTCGCGAAGGAAATTCCGCAGGCTTCACACCCCGACCCCACGGTCGACCCAATGCAGAGCGAGGCATACCCGCGACGAGGCGGGCCGAGCCTGACTCAGAGTCGCGCAATCTTGATCGCCAGCAGCAGCTCCGAGCGTGGCCCCGCAGCTGCTAGACTGCGGCGCATTACGGCGACTGTCAGCGCGGCAAGGACTAAATGGCCGAGAAGAACACGAAATCGAGCGATCCCGAAAGCGACCCCGGAACAAATGTCGGCGGCTTCGTCGACGTGGAGCACATCTCGTTCGTCGCAGCCAATACGCCGGTCGCGCAGGCCGGTCGCGCAGAGCTCGAGGCAATCTACCCCTCGAAATCGCCGGCGGATGCCGATGTCATCGTGGCACTGGGCGGCGACGGATTCATGCTCCAGACGATCCACCGATTCATCACTCGCGGCAAGCCGATCTTCGGTATGAATCGGGGCTCGGTCGGCTTCATGATGAATCCCTATTCGACGGACGACCTGCTCGGTCAGATACGACGAGCCGAGGTGGCCCGACTCAATCCCCTGCGCATGGTTGCCCACCTCGACAGCGGTGCGCGCGTCGAGCTTCACGCCATGAACGAAGTCTCTATGCTTCGCCAGACACGACAGGCCGCCAAGCTTCGCATCCACATCGACGATGTCACTCGACTCGATGAGATGGTTTGTGATGGCGTCCTCGTGTCGACGCCTGCTGGCAGCACTGCCTACAACCTTTCCGCCCACGGACCCATTTTGCCACTCGATGCCGGCGTGCTCGCATTGACGCCGATCAGTGTGTTTCGTCCGCGGCGTTGGCGCGGTGCGCTGATCCCTCGAATGGCCAAGGTGCGCATCGAAGTACTCGAAGCGGAGAAGCGACCCGTCAGCGCGGTCGCGGACTCTACGGAGGTTCGCGAAGTCGCCGAGGTCGAAATTTCAGAGGATCGCGAGATCGAAGTACAGGTTCTCTTCGAGGCGGGACAAAGCCTCTCCGAACGAAACCTGGCAGAACAATTCAGCCTCTAGCAGCGGGACGAACTGGCGACCGATGACCGAAACCCTGTTGCCTTTCTATTCATGGATCAAGGCGCTGCATGTTATCGCTGTGATCTCGTGGATGGCTGGCCTCCTCTACATGCCACGACTCTTCGTCTATCACTGTGAGTCCGAAGCGGGTAGCCAACAATCCGAGACCTTCAAAATAATGGAGGAAAGGCTGGCGCGTGTGATCATGCAGCCCGCGATGATCGCCACACTGTTGTTCGGTCTTGCGATGATCGTACTGCCTGGCACACCGGGATATATCGTGCGGGCAGGACTCTGGCTCTGGCTCAAGCTCGGTTTCGTGCTCGGCCTGCTCATCGTGCACTTCGCGATGATGCGCTGGAAGAATGCCTTCGCACTCGACCGCAACGAACACCCGCAGCGCTTTTTCCGAATCATGAACGAGGTGCCGACCGTACTGATGATCGGGATCGTGATCTGCGTCATCGTCAAACCTTTCTGAATGACATCCTGCACGACTTAACGAACACGACTTAGCAAAGAGGGGATCCGTCGAGGATGCGAATCATTGTGCTCGGTTCGGGAGCGGGCGGGGGATTCCCGCAGTGGAACTGCAACTGTCCCAATTGCGCTGGCCTGCGCGCTGGAACGATCAAGGCCAGCCCGCGAACGCAGTCCTCCCTCGCCGTCTCCGATGGTGGCGCCGCCTGGCTGCTCGTGAACGCCTCACCCGACCTGCGCGCCCAATTGGAGGGCTGCCCTGCCCTCCAACCGGCGCGCACCGTGCGCGACACCGCGATCGCTGCGGTCATGATCGTGGATGCCCAGATCGACCACTCGACCGGCCTGATGACGTTGCGCGAACACACGCGGCGATTGCCGGTCTACTGCACACCGAGCGTGCACAGCGACCTCACGAGCGGCTATCCGCTGCTTACGGTCCTCGAGCATTATTGCGGAGTCGACTGGCGCCCGATCGACGCGATCGGGGAAGTGCCCGTCGAGATCCCGGAGATTCCGGGCATCACCCTGCATCCAGTGCCCCTCCCGAGTGAGGCACCGCCCTACTCGCCTCGACGACATCGGCCTGCCGAAGACGACACGATCGGCGTGGTCTTCGTGGACAAGGCGAGCGGGCGTCGCTGCTTCTATGCACCCGGGCTGGGTGATTGGACGAAGCGCGTCATCGAGGAAGCCAACCGAGCAGATTGCGTTTTGATCGACGGCACACTCTGGAACGACGCCGAGCTTGCGGATCGAGGCGCGGCCCAGAAGACGGGCCGCGAGATGGGTCACCTCGCTCAGAGCGGAGACGGGGGCATGCTCGATCAACTCGCGCCGCTGCCCGGCCGCAAGATCCTGATCCACATCAACAACACCAATCCGATCCTGGATGAAGCCTCGCCCGAGCGCGCGCGACTCACGCAGCTCGGGATCGAAGTGGCCTACGACGGAATGGAAATCGAGATCGGATGAAACCGGAAGACACGACACTGGGATCGCCAAGACAGCTAAGCCGAGAGGAATTCGAAGCGCGACTTCGCGGCATGGAGCGCTTTTATCATATTCATCATCCCTTTCACCTCGCGATGAACGAGGGGGGACTCGATCGCGAAGCCGTTCGCGGATGGGTCGCGAATCGGTTCTACTATCAAATTCAGATTCCGCTGAAGGACGCGGCGATTCTCTCGAATTGTCCCGACCGCGACGTTCGGCGCCAGTGGATCCAGCGCATCCTCGATCACGACGGCCGGCAGGGCGATGAGGGCGGAATCGAAGCGTGGCTTCGGCTGGCAGAAGCGGTAGGGCTAGAACGACAAGAGGTCCTCGATCTAAGACATGTGTTGCCCGGTGTCCGATTTGCGGTCGACGCCTACGTCCGGTTCGCGCAGACCGCACCCTGGCAGGAAGCCGCCGCTTCATCGCTCACCGAACTCTTCGCGCCGACGATCCACCAGAAGCGGCTGGAAAATTGGCCGACGCTCTATCCGTGGATTGACGAAGCCGGCTACGACTATTTTCGACGTCGACTCGACGAAGCCCGGCGCGACGTCGAACATGGCCTCTCGCTGACCCTCGACACATTCACAACACAGCCACAACAGCAACGAGCCGTCGAAGTTCTTCGCTTCAAGCTCGACATTCTCTGGACGATGCTCGACGCGATGTGGATGGCGTATGTCGAGAAACGACCGCCGTATTCCGGCATCGGCTCCGGCATCGGCTCCGGCATTGTCTCCGGCATCGGCGACGACCGCTAGAGCTTGGCGATCACGTTGTTCGCAAAGCCCTCGAGCGCCGCTGTCTTCTGGTCGATGCTCATCGTGTCTGGCGCATAAGCGTTCCGGAAGCCAACGATGACGTCGGTCACTCCCTGGTCCTCGAGGCGTTTGACACCATCGATCGTAAAGCCGTCCATCGAGATCACATGGATCTCGAAGGGTTCGCGGTCTCGACCGTACTCTTTCCGAAGCGCCTGGATCCGGTCGACCATTCGCTGCAATTCGACGCCATCGCCCCCCGCATGCATCCAACCATCCCCGACCCGAGCGGCCCGCCGCAGGGCGACGTCCGCGTGTCCGCCAATCAGGAGCGGAATGCGTTGGGTCGGAGCGGGAGCCATTTTGATGCGCTGGAGCTGAAAATGTTCGCCCTCAAAGCCGAAGAACTCACCTGTCTCGAGCCCACGCAGAATGGTGATCATCTCGTCCATTCTCTTTCCCCGACCTTCCCAGGGCTGCTCGCAGATGCTGAAATCCTCCGGCCAGGGCGAGAGTCCGATGCCGAACCCGAAACGATTATTCGTCATCACAGCGACGGACATGGCCTGCTTGGCGACGAGCACGGGTTGACGAACGGCGAGCTTGACGACGAAGGTCGTCATGCGAAGTGTCTCAGTCACCGCGCCGAGCGTCGAGGCGAGCACAAAGGGGTCGATAAAGGGTTTCCCATCGAGAAACTCTCGATCGCCATCCGGCGTATAGGGATATTTGCTGTCGGATGTCTCCGGATAACAGAGGCTGTCCGGAATCGCGAACGAGGTATAGCCGCTGCGCTCGGCAGCCAATGCGAGCGGAACGTAATGGCTGGGGTCGCACATCGATTCGGCGAAGCTAAAGCGCATCCAAAGATCTCCAGTTGAATTGGGGCAACGAGTCTAGCAGTCGAATCCCACACCAGACTTCGCCCTTCTGCGTGTCTCGACCAGGTTGCCTATGTTGCCGCCGTGACGAATCGACGCGAAAGAAGACCCGAGGCCCTGCCCCTCGATCCAGGCGTGCTGCGCGAAGGCCCGCTCTGCGAATTTCAGTCCGACCTCGCGGTGGCGGCCCAGGGTGGCACGGTTGTGCAGCCCTGGCGAGATCGCTTTCTTGCCGCAGAGGCCAACGACCTCCACGTCGTCGCCTCCGCAGAGGGGCTCGCGAACGAGAGCTTTCGACAAGTCGTCGTCCATCTTCAGAAGAGTCGAGCCGCGACGTCTTCCGACCTCGCGCAGGCATGGCGGGTTCTCGAGCCCGGTGGTCAACTCCTGTTTGCCGGAACGAATTCGCTCGGCGTCGTCTCTGCCGTAAAGCGTCTCGCGAAGCAGATCGACCAAACGCCCATCATCGTGGCTAATCGAGCCCGAGCGCGCGTCGCTCGCTTCAAGAAGGACGCGAGCGTTGGACCGGAGCTCGAAGACACACCTACATCATTTTCCGCAGCAATCGAATCCATCCACGGCGAACGCTTCGAATTCGAGATCGAAACCCGTGCCGGCGTCTTCAGCGCAAAGAAGCTCGACGCCGGCAGCGAATTCCTGCTCGACGCGCTCCCAGGATTCATGGGCCACAAGCCGCCCAAACGAGTCGTCGACCTCGGCTGCGGCACAGGCATTCTGGGTATCGCGGCCGCGATGCTCTGGCCCGAGACCCGAGCCTTGCTCGTGGACGCAGACGCGCGCGCGGTCGAGTGCGCGCGATCGAATATCGAAAGACTCGGCCTCGCCGAGCGCTGTCAGGTGGCCTGGTGGGACGCACGGGAGAAAACGCTGGATGGACGCTTCGATCTCGCACTCGTGAATCCGCCCTTCCATCGCCGTGGCATGGAGGTCGATCTCGGTCCTGCGCTCTCGCTATTCGATTCGCTGCGGGACTGGATCAAGCCCGGTAGCCGGGCACTTCTTGTCGCAAACCACACGCTGCCCTACGAAGGCCCGCTCGAAGAGATTGGAGAGCTGGCAACGCTTCAGTCGGCCCGCGGTTATAAGTTGCTGTCGCTCAAGAGAAGCGCGCGTTCTTCGCGCTCCAAGGGACGAAGATCTCCCGGCTCGAGATCCTCGGGCAACACCAGTCCACCGACGCGGTCGCGATGAAGCGAAACGACCTCCCCGCCGAGAACTCGAATCATGCGCCGCACTTGATGCGTCCGTCCCTCCCGTAAGACCAGAGTCGCGCGGCCCGGCCCATCGAGTTCGAGTTCCGCAGGCCGAGTCGGACGATCTTCTCCGGTCAGAAGTAGACCTTCCCGGCAGCGAGTCACCGCATCCTCGACGAGATCACCGTCGTATTCGACTCGATATCGCTTGGCGACCTTGCGTCCCGGATGCGTCAAGCGATGAACGAAATCACCGTCCGTAGTGAGTACCAGCAGGCCCGAGGTTGCGCGGTCGAGTCTTCCAGCAATCAGCAGCGATCGACGCCGAAGTGTCTCCGGCAGCAGATCCAGGACCAGCGGCGACTCGCGATCATCGTTGCTGCACGAAAACCCGACGGGCTTGTGTATCAGGAAATCTCGAACGAGCGCGGGCGAATCGAGTGCCTCGTCTCTCACGACCACCGTTTCCGTATTGATTCGGCGCGCAGTATCTCGGCAGGTCTGGCCATCGACACGCACCGCCCCGCGCCGAATCAGGCCGCGCGCCTCTCGCCGAGTGGCGAGTCCAGCACGCGCCAGATAGGCGTCGAGACGCATTCCGTTGGATCTGGTCGAGTCTCTAAGCACCATCGACTACCCAGTCTATCGCCGCCCTGGCGAATGCCAGCCGCCGCTTTCGGCGAATGAGCTGGCCGACTACAATGCGCCGCCCATTTTCGAAACGAGAGAGAGCATGGGTATCCGGGTCTGCAAATTTGGTGGCAGCAGCGTGGCCGACGCCGGCCAGCTCCGGAAGGTGCGCGCGATCGTCGAGGATCGGGACGATCGGCGATTTGTCGTGCCGTCTGCTCCGGGGCGCCGATTTCCGCACGACATGAAGGTCACCGACCTGCTCTATCGCTGCCACGAGGCTGTCTCGAAGGGCCAGCCGATCGAGACAATCTTCGGTCAGATCTCGGAACGATTTTGCAAGATCGTTTCCGACCTCGGTCTCGACTTCGATCTCGATGGGGCGCTCGGCGAGATCCATGATCAGATCCGTGACGATGCCGGCGCAGCCTATGCGGCGAGTCGCGGTGAATACCTCTCCGGGCTCGTGATCGCACGGCTCCTCGATCGCCCTTTGATCGATCCTGTCGAGATGATTCGCTTCGATGCGGCCGGGCGCTTCTTGGCCGACGAGACCCAGACGGCGGTCGCCGACCGCCTGGCAGGAGAAGACTCCGGTGTGATTCCCGGCTTCTACGGAGCCGCGCCAGACCACTCGATCCAAACCTTTTCAAGGGGCGGCAGCGACGTCACCGGCGCGATCGTCGCTCGTGGCGTCGGCGCCGAGGTGTACGAAAATTGGACCGATGTCTCGGGACTGCTGATGGCAGATCCGAGGATCGTCGACGCACCGCATACGATCAAAGAGATGACATACCGGGAACTTCGCGAGCTCGCCTACATGGGTGCGACGGTCCTGCACGACGAAGCGATCTTTCCAGTGCGAGAAGCCGCCATTCCCGTCCACGTCCTGAACACGAACGATCCCAACGCACAGGGAACCCTGATTCGACAAGGCGAATCGAATCCGTCTCCGACCGGCCGAATCACGGGCATCGCCGGACGCAAGGATTTCACGATCATCGCGCTCGAAAAGACCCTGATGAACACCGAGATCGGCTTCGGTCGACGTGTACTCGAGGTGCTCGAACGTCACGGCGTCAGCTGGGAGCACATGCCGAGTGGAATCGACACCCTCTCGATCGTTCTCAAGAGCGATGTCCTCGGGGATCGAATCGATTCGCTGATCTCGGAAATCGAAGCGGACTGCGAGCCGGACTCGATCGAAATCCATTCGGGCATTGCTCTGATCGCGACCGTGGGCCGAGGAATGAGTCACGCACCCGGCACCGCGGCTCAGCTCTTCGGCTCACTCGCAGCCGCCGGCATCAACATCCGTATGATCGATCAGGGATCGAGCGAGCTGAACATCATCGTCGGGGTCGAGAACGCGGATTTCGAGCGTACGGTCCGCGCGATCTACAATGAGTTCGTCCCGTCGACTTGAACTCCGCCACGCAAGCGCCGGCGGACCCAGCTACCGGATCAAGCCGTCTTTAGACGCTCCGCAAAAAATGACATCACTCGATCGAGGGCCTGGCGGGTCGGATGTCCCTGCTCGTCGACGAGATCTTTCGTCACGACGCTATGCGCCGTTCGCGGAAGCCCGGCAGCGTTTCCCTTCGAGGAGTCGATCTCGATTCCCTCGAACCCCTCGCCCAGCTCCTCGCGCAGTCGCTCGAATCGCTCGGGTGGACAGAGCGGGTCTCCGGTAAAGCGAAGTCCAAGAACCTTGCAGCCCCTGTTCTGGACCCGATCCCGGATCACCTCCAGATCCTCGTCGGACACGTGAAGCGCACGCTTTCGTTCCGCACCAAAAGGAAAGGGCAGCGACGGTTGTGACAAGACCGGTGCCATGACCGCATCATCGACCATCATTGCGAGCCCGAAGTTTCCGGTGAGACACATTCCGATACAGCCGACGCCGGGACCGCCGCACTCTGAGAAGGCCTTTCGCGCGAGCGCGCGTAGCCATGTCGTGATCGGACTGGATCCGCGCGAAGCAAGTACATGGAACTCGCGGGCGATACAAGCACGCGCCATCGACTGAAGCACGTAGGCGTTCGAGAATTCCTTCCCGGCCTGGCCAATCAACTCCGGCAGATAGACCCGATACCCGGCCGCGACGAGCCGCTCCGCGAACTCGATGACCGCCGGGTAGATTCCGGGGATTTCGTGCATGACGACGATGCCGGGACCGGAACCACGAACGTAGAGTGGTCGCTCGATTCCGTCGTATGCAAAGGTCGTTGATTCATACTCGTAAAGCAGATTGGTTTCCATCGCAACACGATATCGGGAAATCGGTGGTCGAGGCCAGTCGAACCACGCGAGCCTGCTAGCCTTCCTTCCAGCAACGCCCGTTGGCTCGTCGGACTGATCCGGCGCCCGATTGGCTGGTGAGGAAACCGCGTTGTCCGTTCCCAAAATCGCAATCAACGGCTTCGGCCGAATCGGTCGGACCATCACTCGGCTCGCGAAACTCCGCGGTCACTTCGACATCGTCGCGATCAACGACATCGCCTCACCCGAGGCGATGCTCTACGCCTTCAAGTACGACAGCATCCATGGGAAATATCCTGGCTCGGCGGAGATCTACGACAACTCGATGAATATCGACGGGGATCCCTTCCTGGTTCTCTCCGAGAAGGATCCGAGCAAGCTGCCCTGGAAGGAGCTCAAGGTCGACTACGTGATAGAGAGCACCGGCAAGTTTCGCCGCATCGCGGAGCTCGAACAACATCTGCAAGCCGGCGCGCAGCGCGTAATCCTCACAGTGCCCTGCAAGGATCCGTTGGAAGCGACGCTCGTCATGGGCGTCAACGACCACGTCGTGAACGGAGATTCCCGCATCATCAGCAACGCCAGCTGCACGACGAATTGCGCGGCGCCGCTCGCCAAGGTCCTCCACGACAGCTTCGGCATCCGTCGCGGACTGCTCACGACCGTCCATGCCTACACCTCGGATCAGCGACTCATCGACGCGCCCCACAACGGCGACATGCGGCGCTCGCGAAACGCCGCAACCAATATCGTGCCGACCTCGACGGGCGCGGCGCGGGCGATCGGACAGGTCATCCCCGAGCTTGCCGGCAAGCTCGACGGGCTCGCGATGCGGGTGCCCGTTCCGGACGGAAGCGTCGTCGATTTCACCGTCGAACTCGAGCGTGATACGAGCGTCGAGGAGATCAATGCCGCGATGAAGAAGGCGGCCGAGGGGCCCATGCGAGGCATCCTCGAGTACAGCACCGAACCGATCGTTTCTTCCGACATCGTCGGCAACTCATATTCGAGTATCTTTGATGCGCCACTCACCCAGGTGATCGGAGGCGGGCTCGCGAAGGTGATCGCCTGGTACGACAACGAGTGGGGATATAGCTCGCGCGTCGAAGACCTGATCGTGCGGGTTTCGAAACTCGACGGAATGGACGCGAATTCGAGCACCGACTAGTCCGGCTTCGCCCAGCATCCCGAAACAGGCCGACTCGATTGGAACGCGAGGCGCGACGTCGACATGAACTCCCTGCCGATCATCGATATGTCGCCGCTCTACGACCTCGGAGATCGAGCCGGCGTCGAACAGGTCGCGATCAAGATACGAAGCGCTTGCCGGAAGCATGGCTTCTTCTACGTCGTCGGCCACGGCATCCCGTTTGAAAAGTTGGTCGATCTGGAAGCGGCCAGTCGCAAATTCTTCGATCTGTCGGTAGAAGACAAGAACCGTATCGCCATGCGGCACGGCGGTGTCGCTTGGCGCGGCTATTTTCCGGTTGGAGGAGAGCTGACGTCGGACCAACCCGACATGAAAGAAGGGCTCTATTTCGGCACTGAGCTTGCTCTCGATCATCCTCGAGTGCTCGCTGGAACGCCACTACACGGCCCCAACCTCTGGCCCGAGTCGGTCCCCGAGTTGCGAGGCCTGGTGCTCGACTACATGGCCGCGACATCGGCGGCCGCCCAGACTCTGCTCCGAGGCATGGCGCTAAGTCTGGATCTTTCAAGCGACTATTTCGCTGAAGCTTATACTCGTAATCCGACGATTTTGTTTCGCATTTTCAACTATCCCGCCGCTGACGAACCGAACTGGGGGGTTGGCGAGCATACGGACTACGGATTGCTCACCCTGTTGGCCCAGGACCGGCTTGGCGGCCTTCAAGTCAAATCTGAAGGGGAGTGGATCGAAGCGCCGCCGGTCGATGGCGCGTTGGTCTGCAATATTGGCGACATGCTCGATCGACTCACTGGCGGCTGGTACCGATCGACGCCCCACCGTGTCCGCAATTCGAGCGGACATGCACGACTCTCGTTCCCACTATTCTTCGATCCGGACTTCGACGCAGAAATGCAGGCACTCCCCGCGGTCGAGGCTCGAGGTCCTAACGGAAGCAATTCGCCTCGCTGGGACGACGCAGATCTGCATGCGTTCACGGGAAGCTACGGCGCCTATTTGATCGACAAGGTCTCGAGGGTGTTTCCTCAGTTGGCCCCGGGCCGTTCTCCGCCTTCGAGCTAATTCGCGCTTCCACCCCTATCTTCCCGCCCATGCAGGGATATCGCAGTCGCACTTCAACCGCCGGAAGGAACATGGCTGGCGCACGCGCGCTTTGGCGCGCCACGGGCATGACCGACGCCGACTTCGACAAACCAATCGTCGCCATCGCCAACAGCTTCACCCAGTTCGTGCCCGGACACGTGCATCTGCACGACGTAGGC
>JAQBEG010000233.1:0-5499 GCA_032123985.1 Deltaproteobacteria bacterium | reverse complement strand
AAAGATCGCTGAGTTGGAGGACTCGAGGTCGATCGCGCTCAATGGACCCCCACCGCCTTGACCGCCCTGGGCGTCCATGGATGTCGGAGCGCTACCCACGGGCACGCCAAACGGAAGCGCCACGTCTGCGTCGTCGCTGGGCGCGGGCTCGACGAAATTCTGGCCACCGACGCCGGCCGCCCCGGGTAGATTGGCGATGATGCGAACCTTGCGCTCGAGGTCGACCACGCGCTCGAGTCGACCATCGACGTCCGCGAGACGGTTGCGAAAGATCGTGATCTGTTCCCGCTGCTCGAACGCTTCGACTCGAAGATCCGCGAGTTCGGCATTTTCTGCCCGCAGTCGCCAATAGTCCCAGAACCCGACGAGCCCGATCAAACTGGCGACGGCCAATGCGATCGTCAACTGCTTGACGCGCACCTTGGGGACCGAGAATTGAACGGGTCGCGAGCGAGAATCTCGAACCCAAATCAGCTTATACGAATCCATCGATTCTCCATCTATTCTAGACAACGGCCGGGTCTCGGAAGGCCCATAAACCGTGCCGCAATATTCAGCGGCTACCTGGGCAAAGTGACCCCGAGCCGTAACTTGCCCATCTGAATCTCGTCGCCATTTTTCAGGTGATGTTTGGCGACCACCGGGGCGCCATTCACCAGCGTGCCGTTCGTACTCCCCAGATCTTCGACAAAGAATCCGGCCCGATCGAATCCGACCGCGGCATGCGTGCGCGAGATCGTGGCCTCGGCCAGCGCCAGATCGGCCTTTCGACCGCGACCGATCACGATGCGTTCGCGGTCGAGTTCGACTTCCAGCCCCTCGTAGAAGCCGGAAAGCACAATCGCGGTCGCGCCCGACGGGGGTCTCAATCGAGATTCCGCCGCCTCACTTTCTGAAGAATCCATTGCCAAGTGCGCCCTCAAGAATCCATCGAGTTCACCTGACTCATCGGCGATAGGGCGACCGTTCTTGACCGCAGGGCCGAGCAAATCTGCTGCAATGCAGCCGCGCCGTGTGCACACAGGCCCGCTTATGGATGCAGAAGCGAGCGCGCATGTTGACGTGTGATATCGGTCACATTTTCGCCACCTGCCATCCGCGCGAGTTCCTCGACCCGAAGGTCGTCTTGAACCCGATCGACCTGGGTTCGGGTGCGCCCTCCCCGGGTCTCCTTCCGAACGACGAAATGGCGGTCCGCAAAGGCAGCAATCTGGGGCAGGTGCGTAATACAGAGAACCTGATGCTCCGTGGCCAACTCAGCGAGAACGCGACCGACTCGCTCCGCGACGGCACCCCCGATACCCGCGTCGACCTCGTCGAAGACGATCACCATATTGCGATCCGCGCGGCGCAGCGAATTCTTGACGGCGAGGAAGAGTCTCGACAGCTCGCCGCCCGACGCGACTTTCTGGATCGGTCGCGGCGCCTCTCCCTGGTTCGCCGAAAAATAAAACTGCGGTCGCTCGCGCCCGCCCGGCCCGGTCAAGAGCCCAAGCGAACCGGCTTTGAGCACGATCGGCTCGAGGTCGACGACGAACCGCGCACCCTCCATCGACAGATCACCGAGTTCGTTCCCAACGGCCTTCGCCAGTTTCTTGGCGGCCCGCGCGCGCGCCTTCGAAAGTCGTGCCGATGCTTCGTTCGCGACGTCCACAGATTTTGTGCGATCGGCGTCCAGCTGACGAATCCGGTCATCGGCGCCGGCCAGGGACTCGATCTCCCTCGCAACGTCGTCGCGATGCGCAAACATCTCCTCGACGCTCTGCCCGTACTTGCGACGCAATTTCTCGAGGCGGGCGATCTTTTCCTCGACGTGCACGAGGCGCGCCGGATCGATCTCGAGCTCAGAAAGATAATCTGTCGTCGAAGCGGTGAGATCTCGCAGCTCCGATTCGAGCGCCTCGAGCCGCGCCCCGAGTGTTTCGAGTGACGGATCCATCCGCATGGCGCCCGCGACGGCCCGTCGCGCCGTGGCAACCGCACCCTCCGCAGAATCACCCCCATCTCCTGCTTCCACGCCGCCGAGGGCCGCACACGCACGGGCCATCTCCTCGGCGAGCCGTTCCGCATGGGTGAGGCGCCGATGCTCGACCTCTAGCGCCGCGACACCCGCCGGGTCGAGGTCTTCGTCATCGAGTTCCTGCCGCTGGTATTCCAGAAAATCTAGGCGGCGCGCGCGTTCTTCTTCTGCAGCCCGCAACGTTTCGAGTTCTCGACCGAACTCCACGACTCGCGCGACCTCGCGCGCCACGATTTCGCGTAGGCTCGTCTGATTGGCGTAGGCATCGAGCGCAAGCGCGTGCACTTCCGGGCTGCGGAGTGCCTGAGAACCGTGTTGACTCGATATCTCGAGCTGACCTCCGAAGAGCTCGACGAGCGTCGTCACCGGCACGAGCTGTCCCCCGACCCGCGCACGACTTCGACCGTTTGCGTTCAGCGTGCGGCGAACGATGAGTTCGGCCGGTCCGTCCGAATCCGCAATGGAGTCCTCCAGCAGCCCGCGTTGCACCAGTGCGCTCGTGACATCCTCGTGTCCATCCATTCGAAAAAGCGCTTCGACGACGCCTTCATCGGCACCACTGCGCAATGTGTCCACCGCCGCGCGACCGCCGGTCAGCAGTGCGAGCGCCGCAAGAATGATCGACTTGCCCGCACCGGTCTCGCCGGTCAGCACGTTCAAGCCGGGCCCAAACTCCAGCTCGACCGACTCGACGAGCGCCAAATTTTCGATCCGCAGCACTTCGATCATCGAGAACACCCACCCCGGCCCCGGGGTCGGGGCGTGCGACGATGATCCCGTTTCAGGAGGCCGGTCTCAAGGGCGTGTCGGACTCGGCTAGGATGATGCAATGAGTCCGGACGAGACCCTCGACCTCTTCCCCGAGCGAACAGAGAGACGGCTCGAACCGAATGCGCCGCTCGCAGAACGAATGCGCCCAAGGCGGCTCGAGGACCTCGTCGGCCACGAAGAGCTACTCGCTCCCGGCCGTCCTCTCCACACGCTCGTCACACAGGGCGCGCTCCCCTCGATCATTCTCTGGGGTCCCCCTGGCAGCGGGAAAACGACCCTTGCCTGGATTCTTGGCGAAATGCAGGACGCCCGCCTCACGCCGCTCTCCGCCGTCTCCGCCGGCGTCCCGGAAATCCGAAAGGCGATCGAGGCTGCACGGCGTACTCGCTTGCGAACGCTGCTCTTCATCGACGAGATTCACCGACTGAACAAGGCGCAACAGGACGCGCTATTGCCTCACGTCGAGACGGGCGTCGTCACACTCGTGGGCGCCACGACCGAGAACCCGTCGTTCAGCGTCATCGCGCCCCTGCTCTCGCGTTGCCGAGTCATCCCGCTCGAGGCGCTCGGCGCAGAGTCGATCGGTCGCGTGATCGACCGGGCGCTCGCGGACAGCGAGAGGGGGCTCGGCGCGTCTGGACTGCAGATCAGCGACGAAGCGCGAGAAGCGCTGATCCTCGCTTCACAGGGCGACGCCCGTCGCGCACTCGGCGTCCTCGAGGCGAGCGCCACCGTCCATTTGTCGAGCGGCGAACGCGCTCGACCGCTCTCGCGCGAAACCGTACGCGAAGCCGGTGGGCGGATTGCGCTGCGCCACGACCGCGACGGAGAGGAACATTTCAATGTCGTCTCGGCTCTCATCAAGAGCCTCCGCGGCAGCGATCCGGACGCGGCGCTCCACTATCTCGCGCGACTCCTCGAGGCCGGAGAGGATCCGCTCTACATCTCTCGTCGGTTGGTCATCTTCGCCTCGGAAGACATCGGCAATGCCGATCCGAGTGCGTTGACGCTGGCGGTTTCGACGCATCAGGCGGTCGAGCGAATCGGGATGCCGGAGGGGCGCATCCCGCTGGCCCAGACGACGACCTACCTCGCCTGTGCAGACAAGAGTAACGCGTCCTACGCCGCCCTCGGACGGGCGATGGCTGACCTCGAGGGCCACGGCCCACTACCGGTTCCGATGCATCTGCGGAACGCGCCGACGCGTCTTATGAAGGAACTCGGATACGGCAAGAATTACGTCTATGCACATAACGAAGAGGATGCCTTCGTCGCAGACGAGAACCTCCCCGTGGCGCTGCGCGGGCGCGTCTATTACGAACCCTCCGACCGCGGCGACGAGGCGGGAATCGCACAGCGGCTCCGCGCATGGCGGGCGCGGCGAAAGGCCGGGCGCTAGTCGCTCCCTCGCCTGAGCCGTCTTCCCCTTCTCCCATTCATTTCATTTTGAAGATTGAAAAGGGCCCGCGCGCGTTCCATTCGCACGGGCCCTTCACTGACACAATCAAAGGAGAGAAACACATGATGCTGCTATTGCCGGGTCCGACCCCGTTTTCGGCTCGCCGGTTCCCTGTTTGTTCAAATTTTTTCGGCGTCCCGCGGGCGTGGGTGGAACGCAGACGGACTCCATTTCCTTCGGCGTGGGCACCCATCTAGAGAGAGCCGATCGTCTGGCATTCGCCGCCCGGGTGGTGGGCCGCGTATCACTCGCTTGCTGGACCTCGACTCGAATGAGCCGCAGGGGTGGGGGGGGGGGGCCCGGCCCCCCCCCCCCACCCCTCTGCGCCCACCGACCCAGCAAAGAGCGCCACGTACTGAAGCCCGGATCCTGAACTACGCTGCGGTCATGCCCTTCTCGAACGCCCACATCACGCCAGGCGAGGCCTACGATGCAACCGCGGGCGGGGCAGCCAATCTATCGACGGCCTGGAAGCGCGGTTGGGACGCGGATCCGAATGCTCTGCAGATACACGATCCCGACCTCGGCTGGATGCGCCGCGGGGAGCTCGAAGCGGCCTCCGCCCGCCGCGCCGGCGGGTTGGCCAGCCTCGGGCTTTCGGCTGGAGACCGAATCCTGATCTCGGCTGAGAGTTCGGCCGATCTCGTTGCGAGCTACGTCGCCTGCCTGCGAATGGGACTCGTCGTCATTCCCACCAACACCGCTTACGGAGCCCGCGAACTCGCACATGTGATTCTCGACGCCCGGCCGAAAGCCGCGATTCTCGACAACGCGGAACGTGCCAACCAGATCGCCGAGATCGCCCCTGCCCTCCATCGCCTGGAGCCCGCGCTCGCGCTGCTGGAGGGACCGACGCCGCCGCTCGAATCCGTCGCGCCCGATGCGCCCGCGCTCGTCTGCTACACGTCGGGCACCACGGGCCAGCCCAAGGGTGCAGTTCTTACTCACGCCAATTGTCTCGCGAGCGCCGCAAGTCTCCAGCTCGCCTGGCGCTGGACCGAGCGCGATCGATTGCTGCTTGCCCTCCCGCTCTTCCACATGCACGGATTGGGCGTCGGCCTCCATGGCACACTCTTCACGGGCGGATCCGCAATTCTCTATCGCGGCTTTCAACCGGACGACATCATTGCGGGAATCACCGCCCACGAAGCGACGCTCTTTTTCGGTGTCCCCACGATGTATCACCGACTCGCGAGCCACCCCGATGCCCGCGCGCTTGAGGCGCTTCGGCTCTGTGTCTCCGGCTCGG
>JAQBEG010000232.1:0-3288 GCA_032123985.1 Deltaproteobacteria bacterium | reverse complement strand
TCTCCGGCGTCTCCCAGGCAAGATCCAACTCGGCCACGTCATTCCGAACGTGTTGTTCTCGCAGGATTTTCATGGTGGCATACCCCCGCATTCACCTTAGCAACAAGCCCTCCGAGATTCCCTTTCATGGCGGCGCTGGCGCATGGATCGTAGAGAAAATCGGGCCATTGCCCCAATCTCGGCGGTCCTTTCGGCCCAGTCGGCCACATTCTCTGCATGAACTCAAGAGTCCACCCTATCTATCTCCGACCGAGGGCGAGAGATGAGAGTTCGGCCGACCTGGAAGGTTCCGACTGCCAAGCAAGCCGCCAATTTCGTTTCGGATTTCGATCGGCCGAGTTTTGGCACACTACGGCATTTCGCTGACGCATTCTCGCGGGACATCAAGGAAGATGTGAATCGCGTTTCTCCGGTTTCCGGCGCCGACCTTCCGTCGCCGGCGAGATCGACGAGCTACCTTCAAAGTGCGGAACGCGGGTCCTCGAGAGACCGCGCACGATTCTCCGACTCAACCTCCGCACTGAAAGAACGACCGGAATGAACTCACGCATGGCACGCATGTTCTTGTTGGCGATTCTTCTCGTTACGCTGAGCGAAAGTCTGATTTTGCATTGGACTGGCCTCGCGTTTAGAGGAGGCGGATTCGACTGGACGGTCGGATCGCTCGTCATCTTCACCATCGGCGCGCTCAACATGGCGCTCTTTCCAGTCGCCCGCAGTCGCAGTCACGCAAAGGGCCTCGGCCTCGTGCTCAGTCGTGTCTGGATACTCGGAAGCGTGGCCGCGCTATTGACCGGCATGATGCTCGCGACGGTATTCGCCCTGCTCTACAGCGGAGGCTGGATCTTTGCCGTCGAGGGTGCGCGCGATATCGGGATTCTGTGGCTCGGGGGTTTCGTGGTCACGCTTGGACTCGGTTCCGGCTTGTGGGGCGCCACGGTCGGGAATCATCGTGTGCGAGTTGATTCGCTTTCGTTTTCGCTGCCCAACTTTCCAAGCGGGCTCGCACACATCAAGCTGGTCCACATCACCGACCTGCATATCGGCCCGCTTCTCCGCTCCGATCGGTTGGCGCGCTTCGTGGCGCGGATCAACGAACTCGAGGCCGATCTGATCGTGATCACCGGAGATCTCTTCGACTTCAGCCCCGACTATATAGAACCCGGGTGTCGTGAACTCGCAAAGCTCGAAGGGCGCAGCGGCGTCTACGCTGTGCTCGGAAACCACGATCACTATACGGGTACGGAAGAAGTCGCCAAGGGGATCGCGAAGTTCACGTCGATTCGATTGCTGCGTGATGAATGGGAGAGGGTCGAAGTCGACGGTGAATCGCTGGTGGTGGCCGGACTCGAAGACCCCCAGACGATCAACTGGATGGAAAGGAATTCCACGAGTACGGTACTCGAACGCCTGGCGCGGGAGATCCCTCGTGACCATCCGTGTGTCTTGTTGGCGCATCGGCCGAGCTTCTTTCAGCAGGCGGAGCGACTCGGCTTTCCCCTCGTGCTTTCGGGACATACCCACGGCGGCCAGATCGCCCTTCCCTTCGCCACGAACCACAATGTTTCTCGAATGATTTCCGATCAGACTCGCGGCATCTATAAGCGCGGCGAATCGACGATGTACGTGAATCGCGGGTTGGGAATGGCCGGGCTACCGCTGCGGCTCAATTGTCCGCGCGAGATCGCGCTCATCCGGCTGACCACCTAGGGAACCGGCCTACGCGCCCTGGCTACTGCGACGCCTGCGCTTGTACAGCTGATAAGTCCCGATTCCAATCACGAGCACGACTGTCGCCGGAACCTGGTAGATGCGGATGAATTCGAGAAGTCTCATGATCGGCCCGCGAATGGAAACCGCGAGCAAGACATAGAGACTCAGGCGAAACGTGATTCCGGCGGTTGCCGCGGCAAAGAAACCAAAGGGACGCATGCGAGCGACACCGGCAACGCAGGCCATCACACCGAGCGGAAAGACAAAGACAGCAAGATAGGACCATCGCTGAAAGAATCTCTCGAGCCAGCGAACGAAGATCCCGGCGTTCTCGGAACGCTGTTCGAGCCAGACCAGGCCAGGCTCGCCGATCGATCTTCCCAGAAAATAGGACACGGCCGTAAAGGCAAGCGAGCGCAACCCCCCCACGAGCAGCACCATCGGCGCACCGACCAACGGGGAGACCAGGATCATGTGGCGGCCTAGCGGACTGATCCCGATCAGGACGAGCGGATGATTGTTGACCAGGTAAGGCGACGTGGCCACGCCGACCCAAGTGCCGACCGTCAACGTCGCCAGCACCAAGAGACACGCACGAACGATTCTGCGATCTCGAGCGCTCAGTTCCGCGGTCGGTGGCGCTGTAGCGGTCCGGTCAGCCGGGTCATTCAATTCTGAATCGAATTCCGCGGTGTCGAACTCAGTCAAGTCTATTTTCACTCTCGGCCTGAACGGCCGGCGGCGGACCCGACGAGGATAGCGCCGGAGCCAGGAAGCGATCAGTCCCATCTCCGCTTCAGGAGACTCTATGCCCGGATGCGTGGGATTCGAACTTGCAAAATCACGCTGTCGAGCCCTGTTCCCAAGCGGCGCGAATCGAAAGCGAATCCGAACCGCCGAAATTGGCAACAGAGACAAACGCGCAACGCGGCGACCATTGATCCCCGAAGCCGCCGTCTCCGGTTCGGATTCACCAGACCGCAATCGCCAAAACCCCGCGGAATCGCGGGAATTTCTCGATCTGAATTCGGATGTGTCGGGAGAGTCTCTGCCCACGCAGACTCAATGGCGGAGCGAGAGGGATTCGAACGTCCACTTTGGTTTTGGGGAGACTCGCCGACCCCGAATACGGCAAAATTGGAGCGAATCTGATCCCGACTTGCCGACGCGAGATCCAGGTTCAGATCCCTGTGGAAAAGACCGATACCAATGTTATAATGTACATCTATTTGTACATCTATGAGGTCGCAGCCATGGCATCCACAAAAGTCTCCGTAGCCGAAGCACGCCAGCACTTCGCCCGCCTCATCAAACGGGCGCAGCAGGGCAAGGCGATCGAGATTACCCGCCGCGGAGAACCGGTTGCGGTGTTGGTTTCCGCCGCTGAGTACTCCGCGATCACGGGGGAGCGTCCTTCGTTTGTCGACGCGACCAGGCAGGTCCGCGAGCGCCTCGGAGTCGACGCCCTGAAAATCGGGGACGCAGATTTCGATGGACTACGTGAACAGTCGCCGGGGCGAGATGTTCCTCTGTGACGATCCGCTACCTGCTCGACACGAACGTACTGTCC
This sequence comes from Deltaproteobacteria bacterium, assembly GCA_032123985.1. Taxonomy (GTDB): domain Bacteria; phylum Myxococcota_A; class UBA9160; order UBA9160; family UBA4427; genus UBA4427. The sequence continues at coordinate 5 of JAQBEG010000232.1, read as the reverse complement.
GAGGC
>JAQBEG010000231.1:0-6124 GCA_032123985.1 Deltaproteobacteria bacterium | reverse complement strand
CGGCACAGCGTGCATTTCGTGAATGGCTCGCCCTTGAATCGGAGTGCGTGCGAAGCCTCACTTCTGAGATCGTCCGTGGGGTCGAGGCGAGACGACCCGAGGCTGCGCTTGATTTCACGAAACCCACACTGCACCGACCTCTTCACTTTCAGTTGGGTGACGGCTCGAGGCTAGGCTTTGTGGGGATTGGGCGAGCGTCTGGCCACGATGCGGCTTTGGCGCGAGAGGGCGGTGCGGTGTGGGTTTCGTGAAATCAAGCGGAGCCTCGGGTGGCATCGGCCCGGCCGGCTTGACGTCGCCGCGCTCAGAAGAGGTCGGGATGCCGAATCGAGGGCGAGCCATTCACGAAACCCGCGCCGTGCCGGTCTCGTATTCACAGCAGACACAACCAAGGACGGATCGGGGCTACGCTTGGGGTCATGCCGGACTTCTCAGGACCCCCAGAATCCGACCTTTCGGGCGTCGAGCTGGACACCGATCAGCTTTCTCCGAGCGCGCTACGCGGACTTGTAGAGGAATTCGTGTCACGCGAGGGCACGGATTACGGCCCCGGGGATTGGACGCTCGAGGACAAAGTCGCTCAGGTCCTTCGTCAACTCGAACGCGGCGAGGCGCGCATCGTCTTCGATCTCGAACTTGAGACTGCCAGCATCGTCGCGGTGCAGGACCGCGCGTTCAGTCCGCGGATGAAGAAGTCGTAGCCTCGGCTTCGAGCTTCTGAATCCGTCGCCATAGAATGTAGACGAGCGTTCCGATCGCGATCAGCGGCAACAGCGACATGAAGAGCGTCGAGAGCAGGAAGGCAGTCTGGTTTTCCTCGTCGCGCCCGGCCGAACAAACGCTGCAGGCGTTCGCAATCGCCGGCAAATGGACGACCATCCATGCGACTGCGGCAGCCCAGAATCCGTTCCATGCGCGGCTCATGCGACTCATACGACTCATACGACTCATACGTAGACCCGCCAATAGATTACGGGCCAGGCGCCCACCACGAAATACCAGAGCACCGCGACCGTCGCGAGCTGGCTGGGCTGAAGCCAACCGCTCTCGAGCCGGCGCCAGATCTGAACGAGCAGACCGAGCGCAAAGATCGCGTGAAGCGCGTGAACACCGACGATCATATAGAAAAAACTACCCAAAATCGATGAAGTCAACGTCAGTCCCTGCGCGAGCATCGATGCCCATTCCCAGCCCTGGAAGACGACGAAAAATGCGCCGAGCGCGATCGACGCGATGAGGGGCACGCGCGCAGATTGGCGATCGACGCCGAATCGACGCTGCGCGAGATACAGACACAGACCCGAGAGAAAGAGAGCGAGTGTATTGAGAGCGGTCTCTTCGAGGGGCAATCGCGGTTGGTCCGGCGGAGGCCAGATCGCGGACGACGCACGCACGATACTGAACGAACTGATCATGCCCGCGAAGAACATGATCTCCGTCAGAACGAAGAGACTCATCCCGAGCACACCGTTGGACATGACGCGAGCTTCGCCGTGTTCTGCTGAAACCAGTCGAACGGGAGGCGGATAGGATCCCACGCTCATGCTCCTTGCGCCCGCGCGCTAGTGGTGTGCGGGAGCTGAGTGGTGACCAGCGTCCGAACCCTGCGCCTGAAAGGCGGCTTCGGCGGCGATCCAGGCCGGCTTCTCCCAGTTCGTCCCATGATCCTTCATGACATCCGGCGCCGTGCCCGCGAAGAAGAGCAGCATGAAGACGAGTGACGTCGTCACCAGATAGGTTACGAAGCGCGGCGTCAAATTGATATGCATGAAGTTGACGGCGACGATGTAGGCCTTGACTCCGGCGATGCCGAACGCCGTCAGCAGCGTCAACCACTGGATTCCAACCATCGGTCCCATGACTGAAATGGCCAACAGCACCAACAGGATGGCCCAGATCTTCACGTAGAAGGATGTTTCGTGGTGTTCATGTGCAGTCATTGTAATTACCTCGTCTCTCGGTTTTCGCGGGCTATTTCGCGATGTAGAGGAGGGGAAAGAGGAAGATCCAGACGACGTCGACGAAATGCCAGTAGATTCCGATGATCTCCACGCGGTGGAGTTCCTCGTTCCGTTTGGCGGTCTCGGCGACGAAAAGCATGATGATCATGCCCGCGATGACATGGAGGGCATGGATCCCGGCGGCGGTGTAGTAGAACGACCAAAAGGTATTGGACGTGATCGTCATGCCGTGGGAGATCTCGGTCGTCCATTCGTAGCCCTTGATGCAGAGGAAGATCAGACCGCCTGCGGTGGTCATGTAGAGAAGGTTCGCCGCTTTTTTACCCTCTCCCTTCTCTGCCGCCTGATGCGCCAACACAGCGAATAGACTCGACGTCAACAGAACGAAGGTATTCGTCGTCCCGATCACCGGATTCGTATTCGCGGCGTGCTCTGCCCACGCACCGTGGGCGATACGATGCATGATATACGACCCGAGTAGGCCACCGAAAATCACGATTTCCGAAGCGATAACCCACCAGACCGCCAACCTGGGGGTGGGCATTCCGGATGCGCTTCGTGTCGTTGCAATCGGTCTCGCGGACATCATCGACTCCAATCCTGAGCGGTCTCTTCAAAAGACCCGTCCGAAAAAAAACTTGGTGCTAGCTCGAACTAGCGCCTTCTCGATCCAAACCAGTCACGGCCTACTCATCCAACTAAGCAGGCTCGTTCTGCGGCCAATAGTCACTGTCTCGATCCGGATGGCTGTACTCGTAGGGGCCGCGGTAACAGGTCGGCAATCCCTCTGGCCAGTTTCCATGCGGAGGCGGCGAAGCCGCCGTCCATTCGAGCGTATTGGACTGCCAGGGATTCTTTCCGGCGACCGGCCCGGACATCCAGCTCGTGATCACGTTGTAGAAGAAGATCAGCTGTGCCCCGAGCATCACGCAGAGCGAGATCGTCGCGAGAATACGAAGGTCCTGCATCCATGGCAGCGCGAGCTCCGGGAAATTCTGGTAATTGAAAATTCGCCGATGTTGCCCGGCGGCACCCAGCACGAAGAGGGGCAGGAAGATCATGTTGAACGGGATGACCGTCAACCAGAAATGCAGCTTCCCGAGTCCGTCGTTCATCATCCTCCCGAACATCTTTGGAAACCAGAACGTGAAGCCTGCAAAAGTACCGATGATCGCGATTGGGTAGAAGGTGTAGTGGAAATGTGCGAGCACGAAATACGTATCATGCAAGAAGATGTCGTTTCCGCTCGCACCCAGGAAAATGCCCGTGATCCCTCCGATCAGAAACTCGAAGATGAAGGCCAGAGCCCAGAGCATCGGGGTAGAGAGCGTGATCGAACCGCCATAGAGCGTCGCGATGTACACGAACATCATCTCTGCGATCGGAACCGAGATGAGGAGCGTCGTTACGGTAAAGACGTTGGCCATGCGGGGATCGATTCCCGCGATGAACTGATGATGCGCCCAGACGGTGAAGGACAGGACGCCCGTTCCGATCGCGGTATAGAGAACCGTCTTGTAGCCGAAGAGTTTCTTGCGGGAGAAGACCGTGATGATCTCGGCCACGATACCCACCGCCGGCAGCAGTACGACATACACCTCGGGATGCCCGAAGAACCAGAAGAGATGTTGCCAGAGGATCGGATCCCCACCGTGGTCGGGATCGAAGAATGCGGTTCCGAGCTGCTGGTCAAAAATCATCATAATGCCACCAGCGAGCAGCGGACCCACGGACAACATGAAGAGGATGCTCGCAATGACGATCATCCAGACCACCATCGGGACATCCCACATCTTCATTCCGGGAGCGCGACTATTCATGGCCGTCGTGATGAAGTTGATACCGCCCAGCAGAAAGGCGACGAATTCGAGGGCCACCGCGACGATCCATAAAGTGGATCCAAGTGGGGTCAGACTGAATTCCGCCTTGGTCGAGAGCGGGGGATACGCAGTCCACGCACCACCGAAAGCGCCGCCTTCTACGAAGAACGCACCAAGGATGATGATCGCCGAAAGCAGGAAGATCTGATAGCTGAGACGGTTGATCTTCGGAAAGACCATGTCATCCGCGCCGATCATCAGCGGGATCAGATAGTTACCGAAGGCAGCGATGAGAACCGGCATCGCGACCCAGAAAATCATGATCGTGCCGTGATTGGTGACGAGCGAGTTGTAGTCCGCCGGGGAGACCTGCCCCCATCCGGGAACGTCGATGCCCGGAAAAGCCAGCTGCATTCGGAAGGCGTAGGCCATGAAGCCACCGATGAGCGCCATGAACATGCCCGTGAACATGTACTGCATCGAAATCATCTTGTGATCGAGCGGGAAAATATACTTCTCGCTGAAGGTCTGCTCGTGATGGTCGTCGTGACCTGCATGACCGTCGGCGTGCTCGACGGGAATCGACTCAGCCATGTCTCTCTCCTCGGGATCCGAAGCGGGGCGAAGGCGCCATTTTTCGGTCGGCCTTGCTTGGCCTGATCTTCCGACTCTTACTCAGGACTCGGCCAGCTCCCCTACCGGGCAGCCAGCTGGTCGATTCTCGTTTCCGTATTCAGATCTGCGGTGGGTTTCGAAGCCGCAATCGCGAGCGGCGAATTATCCGCCACCCATGCCGCATGCTGTGCCGGACTCTCGATATGAATTCTCGCGGGCATCAAACCGTGACCGATGCCGCAAATTTCCGCGCATTGGATGTCGAACTCGCCCGTCATCGTCGGCTCGAACCAGCCGGTGATGATGCGTCCCGGAATCGCGTCTTGCTTCAACCGAAACGCCGGAACCGAAAAGTTGTGGAGCACGTCGAGTGCTTCGAGCTTGTAGTGATACAGCGTATCGACCGAGACGTGGAGCTCGTTCATCGTCACGATGTCGTCGGCGGTGTCGAGGACATTGTCCGGTCCGGGATGAACGAAGGTCCAGGCCCATTGCTGCGCAATCACGCGTACGGTCGAGTTTGCTTCGGGCAGATCCTGCTTGATGTCGTACCAGACGTTCACGGCCATGACGACGATGATGACATCGAAGGTCAGGATCGGGATGTGCGCCCGATGGATCCACTTCATGTACTGATGCTCAGTACCTGTGATGTACGCCGCAGGCACGCCCTCCTTCTTGCGGAACCGAAGGATGAACGAGAAGAACAGATAAACTGCGATGGTGAAGGGGATCCCGACGAGCAAGGTAATCACATCGAAGAGACGATCGATATCCGCTGCGTAGGTCGAAGCGACCGGAAGAAACGAGTTCAGAATCATGTTGTCTGCCTCTAGAGAATGATGAACGCGAACACGACCGCGATGAAGCCAACCACGCCCGAGATCGACAATACGAACAGGCGAGTTGCCAATTCCTCAGCGGGCGGATTTTCCGGTTCGACATGATCGGAATCGGACATTCTTTGTTTTCTCCACCCGATCCACCCCTTTTTCAGGGTTAGTCGTCGGGTCAATGAAGGATACGGGACTCGCGCGATCTACTTTTTCTCGAGCGCCTGAATATGCGCAATCACATCACGGACCGCGTCGTCATCGGGAAGTGTTGCCACCATTCCGATCATCGCCGGGCCATAGACGTCGCCCGGACGGCTTCCGCGAATTCCGCTCTTGTACTTCTGAATCGAAGAATAGAGGTACCAGTCGCTCAATCCGACGAGCGGCGGCGCCCCCATTTGGGGATTGCCGGACCCATCCGCTCCATGACAGGCACCGCAGACGGCGAAATATCCCTGGCCCTGGGTCGCATCGCCCAGCTCTTCGAGTTCCCGTTTGGTCTCGCCTGGCGGCAGACTCGCGACGTATGCGGCGACATCCTTTTGGTCGGCTTCGGTGCGAAGCCAGAGCGACATCGGGTACATGCGAAGACCGCCTCGGTCATCCGGATGCAGACCCCTGACTCCGCTCTTGAAGTTCTTGAGCTGCATCTCGATATACCAGGCGGGCATGGCGGCGATTGCGGGCGCCAGATTGTCGATTATGCCCCCTCCATTCGCGCCATGACATTGGGAGCAGAGCCCGAAGAGCTGCTCACCCCGTTCGACGTTCGCCACAGAGTCGTCTGCGAACGCTAGGCCCGAAAGTCCCGTCGACGCGCACATGAAAAGAGCTGTAGTTGTCAGCGTCGTGATCAGTTTGCCGAACAAAGTCGTCCCTCTTCTTCTTCTAG
>JAQBEG010000230.1:0-7423 GCA_032123985.1 Deltaproteobacteria bacterium | reverse complement strand
CCGTCCCGTCTACGATGTTGAAGCGCGGACGATCGAGTGCGGCTTGCGGATCAAGACGATCGTCGGCCAACGCCACGACGACCTGCATATGACCCTGCGGCTGCATGTAGCCACCCATCACACCGAAGGGTCCCCACAGACTTCCGTCCGCGTCGCGCGTGATCAAGCCGGGGATGATCGTGTGGTACGGGCGCTTGCCCGGTGCGAGCGCGTTTGGATGCGCGGGATCGAGGCTGAAGCCAAATCCGCGATTCTGCAACGAGAAGCCCGTGCCCTCCGCAACGATGCCGGTCCCAAACGCTTGATAGTTGCTGTTGATGAATGAACAAGCGTTACCCCACGAGTCGACGCAGCAGAAGTAGACCGTATCCGAACTCGCCAATGGACTCCCTTGTTCGATGTCAAGACTCGCGCGGCGCGGGTCAAGCTTCTTGAGTCGCTCCGCGGCGTAAGTCTGCGAAAGCAGTTCATCGATTGGGACGGGTTGCATCGCCGGATCGGCCACATAGAAGCGCGCATCTGCGAACGCGAGACGCATGGCTTCGATCATCAAATGAAAGCGTTCGGGGCAGAGGGGGTCTTGTCCATTCAAGTCGAGCTGCCGCAGCAGGTTCAATGCCAGGAGGCTTGCGATCCCCTGTCCGTTGGGAGGGCACTCCCAAATTCGCAGACCGCGATACTCGACCGAAATCGGCTTGTCCCATGTACACACATGACTCGACAGGTCCTCCATCGTGAGTGCACCGCCATGTTCCTGTACTGCGGCGACGATTTTTTCTCCGATCGAGCCTCGATAGAACGCATCGCGACCTCCACCTGCAATCGTTCGCAATGAATTCGCCATCGTCGGGTTTCGAAAACGCTCACCTGCGCGCGGCGCACGTCCGTCGATCATCAGCTCCTTGCCGCCCCGCGAGCGACCCAATTGGCTGCGCACGCCGATATCCCAGAGCCGACTGTTGAACGGTGCAACGGGGAAGCCGTCTTCGGCGAGACGCGTGGCAGGAACGAGCACCGCATCCATCGACTTCGACCCGTGACGATCCAACAAGTCGAACCAGCCCGCGCAGGCGCCTGGCACGGTCACCGTGTGCGCATGATCCGAAGGCCAGCCATTACCCATGCCTTCTCGATTCAATCGCTCGATCGTGAGCGCCGCGGCAGTTCGCCCCGAACCGTTGAGCGCCGTGATGCTCTGGGTCGCGGCGTCGAAATGCAGTGCGAAGCAATCGCCGCCTAGCCCGGTATTGTTCGGCTCGACAACCGCAAGTGCGGCTGCAGTCGCGATCGCCGCGTCTGCGGCATTGCCTCCCGCGGCGAGGATCTCGATTCCCGCTGCCGTCGCGAGTGGCTCAGTCGTCGCGACCATGCCTCGGGTTCCACACATCGGGTGTCGAACATGAGTAAGGTCTCGACTGCGTTCCGCCATCAGGTCTCCTCGAATGAATCAACGGCGGTTCGCCCGCGTCGACAGGCCATATTGTATCAGGCGCCCTGAGAATCCCGGATGGGTCCGGGCGCCGGGCAAATTTCGCGAGCGGCGTTTTTCGCTCCACCGCGAGCGTCCGTAAGGCCGTTCCGCTCTCAAGACCCTGCGCACATTTGCGCCCCCGATACGACAGTCGGCCCTGCCATCTCCGAGACACCCGTCGGATGAAGCCGATCGCTGTGACCGCCACAATGGAAAGATCCGTGCTCGAAGGCACGGGGCCATCAATGGAAGACTGGGGTCACGCACCAGGTCGATCGCGAGTCGAACCTTGGTGCGACCGCCGACGAAGTTGTGCTGAATCGAGAATGTGCACCGCGAGAAAGATCCGGCAATCGGGATTCGAATCTTGTTCGAATTCCAGCGCAGAATTTTTGTTCGGCGCGATTCGCGTATAAAGTATGAAGAAGTGCGCCTTATCCCGGAATGCAAGCATGATTCGTGCAGCATTGGAGCAAGATCTCGAGACCTGTACAATAATCTGCAGGCGCCATCGTTGGAGGTTCGGCATGCATCTCATCCGCCTGGTTCTCTGCGTCTCGCTCTGTGGCGCGCTATCCGGTCAGGTCTCCATAGCCGCAGGAGGCGGTGGCGGTGGCGGCTTCGCACCTGGAAGCGGCGGCGGCCCAGACCTCAACAAGATTTTTCGCGAAGGCACCGAGCTTCTCGCCGATGGCGACTGCAAGAAGGCCGAACGAAAATTCCGCACCATCCTGAAGGCCGTCGCTCGCAACCCCGAGGCCAACTACCTGCGTGGTGTGGCGCTTCAATGTCAGGGCAATCACAAAGCCGCAGCTCGGTACCTGAAGAAGGCCGCACGCTACGACGAGGAAATGTATGCCGCGTACGAGAAGCTAGGCATCTCCTATCGCGCCCTCGGAAACGAGAAAGACGCGCAGCACCAGTTACTCCAGTTGGAGGCGCTCATGCGGGCATGTGCCGAGAAGTGTCCCGTGAAGCTTCTCGAAGCACATGCGAGCCTCGCTTCGGCGATCGGTGGCTCTGACTCCGACGCGAACGACTCCGCTCCTAAAGAGCCGCAAAGCCTTCTCTTCGACGAGGTGGCGGAGCCGCGGGCGGCCTATCTCGGCGCGGTTCAGCTCATCAACTCCGAACGATTCGAGGATGCGATCAAGGAGCTTCGCCAGCTGACGAGGACGATTGGACCCCATCCCGACGTGTTGAACTATCTCGGCTATGCAAATCGAAGGCTCCGCCTATTCGATCGCGCGCAGGCCTACTACGAGCAAGCTCTGGCCATCGACCCGTTGCATCGCGGCGCAAACGAATACCTCGGCGAAATGTGGGTCGAGCTGGGTCGGCTCGACGAAGCGCGACGCAACCTGGTGAACCTTGATCAGGCGTGTCCATTCGGATGTGCGGAATACGAGGATCTCAAGCGTGTCATCGAGTTGCGCGTTGTGGCGGCGCAGTAGCCTCGCTACGACCGCGTGCGTCTTGCTCGCTGGGCTCGGGCTCGACGCTTCGCAGGCATTCGCCGAGCGGCCGCTCATTGCCGAACTGAAATGGATTGATTCGGACGCGGATGCCGTCGCTGTGCTCACGACAGCACCCGCGGAATGCCTGGTCATGCCAAAGGATCCCGATCGAGCCCGGCTGGCTCGATTGGGGCGCGCTGCTTTTCGGTCACCTGTATTATTAGGCGGACTCGCTGCGCGCGTAAGGATGAGTTGCGACAGCTGCCATCAAAACGGTCACAGCAACCCAACCTTTCGCTTCACTGGGGTTTCGGGTGAGCCTGGAACGGCCGACGTCACAGGTAGTGTATTCAGCACGAATCGCGAAGACGGGCGAAGCAATGCCGTTCCGATCCCGACCCTCGTCGATGCCGGATTGGCCCCTCCGTTTGGAAGCATCCTGCCTACGTCTGACTTGCGGACGTTCATTCGCGCCGCCGTCGTCGACGAATTTCAAGGAAAGCCACCGCCAGACCTGGTCGTTGAAGCACTCATCGTGTACATAGCTGGGCTTCAGTCTGTGGGCTGCCCGAAGCCGCGCGAAGAAATCGTGAGTTTCCGGTCCGATGCCAAGGAAATTCTCGAACTCTTCGACATAGTGATCGACGTTCTCGAGCATGATGATCGTCACACCGGCCAGTTTGCGCTGATGTCTTTGCAGGCGGCGCTCGAGCGAATTTATCAACGTTTTCCTGAACGCGTTACAGATCGCGAAGAGCTGGTCGGGCTGAGTAGATCTCTTTCGCGCCTGCGTATGCGGCTCGAGAAAGAGAGTCTGCCCGACTTGATTGCGTTGTTCGCGCCCAAACGGTCGCGGTTCGAGGCCATTAGTCGAAAACTTGAACTGCAGTCCGACGTTTCATTCTATGAAGCCACCGTTCTTCGACGCGCGCTTGATTCGAAGCGATAGGAATTCCCTCCCATTTACGTGTCGTTTTCCGCACGACCGGTAAGAGCAGCTCTGACAAGTAGCCCGCGGTGAAGGTGCCTTCTACCCGTCTCGTGCAAACTGCGGAATGGGATCGGGCACTTGGTCGATGACATCCATCTCCACCAGCAAGTGGGCGAGAACCGACATATTGGCGTTCAGATACGCGACGATGCGCGATCGGCCAGGAGGCCGCCCGTATCTCTCGATCTCTCCATAGGCGACCTCCGTTGGAACTTGCCGGACGAGGATCTGGTAGGCCGCGATCACGCCGGCGGTTCGCCGCGATCCAGCAGCGCAGTGTACGAGGACTGGCTTTCCCCGCTTCCTGGCACGTTCGGTTTCTGCGATCGCCCGGGCGTAGTTTTGGATGTCCCCAGTGCCATCGCCGCCGAGCGGGAATCGGCTGTATTCGATTCCCAGCTCCTTCGCGACCCGCTCCTCCTCCCGCTTGTCCTCGGCCCATTTGGGTTCGTACTCTGCAAGGTCGACCACGACACCGATGTCGTGTTCTAGAAAGACGTCACGGACGAGCTTGCGCGACAGCTGACCGCTGCGGAACAGCCGACCTTCCTCGAGTTCGACGAAGCGTTTGGGAAAGATGTCGTTTCGGATCGTATTGTGGAACACGACCCACGCCCCGATACCGATGAGAACGACGAGAACCCCCGCGGCCAACAGTCGCAACTGCTTCGTGGTGCGTGTGTGAAGGCCTTTCGTCATCTCGATCCCCGCCATCGCCGAGCAGCATTCGAACTCGAAGATAGCCACGAAATGGAGAAGCTCCTAGGATCCCCGCCACCGGACCCGGGAGGAAAATGACGAACGCGAGAGTCACGAGCGTGCGGCGACTCATGTGGCGCTGGACTCTGTGGTTTTGGTTCGCTAATGCCGCCTTGTTGAGCCTGCTCGCCATGCGCTATTTCGCATTGGCTCCGTTCCCGGAAAGCCACGCAGGTACACTCTTTCGGGCCCTCATCCTTCCTGCTCACTTCTTGCTTCTCATGGGCGCCGTTCTGCCCGTTGCCATCATTCCCGCGCTCCTACGCCCCGGCATCGCGGCACGGTGTTGGGTGATCGGCGTCGCGAGTTTTTGTTCCGCGCTTTTACTGGTCGACATTCAGGTATTCAGCATCTACCGATTTCACTTGAACGGAATGGTCTGGAGCTTGTTGGCGAGTGGCGTCGCCGATCGGATCCTACCCTTCAGTACTGGAGCTCTCCTCCAAGGCGGGCTCGTGCTCGGCCTCGTCGTCCTGGCGCAAACGGGCCTCGGTTTCTGCATTCAGCGACTGGTCGAAGCGCGCCCCCGGCTGGGGGGCCGTTGGGTAGCGACCGGCGCGCTTATGATCATCCTGAGTGCCCATGCGATGCACGCCTGGGCGGATGCTGTGATGTATCGGCCGATCACCATGCAAGCCCGCTACCTGCCCTGGCTGCGTCCCCTGACGGCGTACTCCTTCTTCGAGAAACGAGGCTGGCTGCCCCCCGATGCCGGTCGTCGGAGCCCGCTCCCATTGCATCAGAGCGACGTTCGATACCCCCTCGCCCCCTTGAAATGCACGGCCTCAGAAACTCCCCCGAATGTCCTGCTGATCGCGATCGAGGAGTGGCGTTTCGACGAGCTGGATCCAGTGACTTCCCCGAATATCTGGAATTTCGCGGAGCGGAACCTTCGCTTCGACAATCACTGGAGCACCGGAAGCGCTTCGCGCTACGGAATCTTCGGCCTCTTTTACGGACTCTATGGGACGTACTGGGATGCGATGCTCGCTGAGCAGAAAGGTCCGGTGCTGATCGACGAGGCGATGAAACAGGGGTATCGCTTCGGAGTGTATGGCAGTGCGCCCTTGCAGCATCCGGAGTTCGATCGCACCGCATTCGCGGCGCTCCGCGAGCGGATCAGTCTGCGAAGAGGCGGGCAAGGCGGCTCCCGGGGCGATCGGGCGATCACCGACGCCTACTTGAAATTTGCGAGGACGGAGTCCTCGTCTCCCTTCTTTGCGTTTCTCTTCTTCGACTCCCCGCACGCACTCGACTATCCCGCCGACCTGGATGTTCCGCATAGTCCGGCACTTACCGAGCTCAATCACCTGGACCTCGGCCCAGATTTCGACCCCATTCCCCTGTCCAATCGCCACCGCAACTCGGTTCACTATGTAGACGGGCTGGTCCGCGAGATTCTCGAAGATCTCGAGGCACGCGGGCTTCTCGCCCAGACCGCGGTGATCCTGACAGGAGACCACGGTGAGGAGTTCAACGACACGGGCCAGAACTATTGGGGGCACAACAGCAACTTCTCTCGATATCAGGTCCAGGTCCCGCTCGTGCTTCACCTACCCGACCGAACGTCGCGAAGAACCGACCGACTCACGAGTCACGTAGACGTAGCACCGACCCTCCTCGAAGAGGTCTTCGGATGCTCGACCGACACGGTTGTGTACAGCAATGGTCGCAACCTGTTCGAAGAGAGCGCGAGACCCTATGTCGTCGCCAACGGCCGACACCTCGGCGTGGGTCTCATCCAGACGGGCAAGGTCGCGGTGATTGAACCTCTTGGGGGCATCTCGATCATGGACTCACAGCTCCATCCCCTCGAGGGCGAAGCCCTCCCGGCGCCCATCGCTCGCGATTTCATGAATGAAGCGGGCCGATTCTATCGCAGCCAATAGAATGGAAGGTGACTGGCATCTCCCGTTCGAGCCATGCATGACAGGATGTTTCGGAAGTAAAAGGACAGAGCCCCTTCTAGGCACCACCGCTATGCTTCCGAACACATTTCCGCAATCCGCTCTCCTCGGAGCGGCCCGCACGACAAGACGGAGGCCCCTATGGCTAGCGCCCTTTCTTCCGCCCCTCCCGCCCCTTCCGCAACCGATCCCTCTCCCGCCGACGTTCGCGCCATGCGCAAAATCGAAGTCGCCCTGGGTTATCGCATCCTCGCCTCACAACGTTGGGGAGATCTTGGCGACGGCCATATCAGCGCGCGAGATCCAGAACGCGAGGATTGCTTCTGGATGCTTCGTTATGGCATCTCTTATCACGCCGCGACGGTCAAAGACCTCGTCCTGATGGGACCGAAGGGGGAACTCGTCGAGGGCGAGGGACCCGTAAACATAGCCGCCTACTATATTCACCATCCGATTCTCGCAGCACGACCTGACGCGGTGAGTGCCACCCACGTGCACACGGGCTGGGGCACTCCTTTCTCTGCGGAGGTCCGGCCGATCGAACCCATCTCTCAGGAGTCCTGCGTCTTCTTCGAAGACCACGCAATCTTCGACGACGAGGAAGTACAGGTACAGAGTGTCGAGGGCGGCAAGCGCATCGCCGAGGCGTTGGGCCCGAACCGCGCCATCATCCTGCGCAATCATGGTCTGCTCACGGTGGGGGACACGGTCGCGGAGAGTGTCGGGAGCTTCGTTCAGATGGAGCGCGTCGCCGAAGTCCACATGAAGGCTCGCGACGCCAAGCCAATCTCGGCGGCGGCGGCGCGTTTCGCTCGAGAGGATCTTCGGAGATTCGGGC
>JAQBEG010000229.1:0-4208 GCA_032123985.1 Deltaproteobacteria bacterium | reverse complement strand
CCCGTTCGAGCCGGAGTCACATCGCTCGAGGCGCCTTCTTCGTAGACTTCGACTACGAGCTCGCATAGAAGGCTGGGGAGCTCGCGAGGCCCCAATAGGTACTCTTCACGATTTGGACCCCAACCGAGCTCCTTCTGGTCTCGTGTAAAGGTCTCATAGAGAAGGATCCCACCGGGCGCGACAAGCGACTCGATCCAGGCAAAAAGCGGGCGGTGTAAATATCGAAAGACCAATACGGCGCCAAAACTCGCTAGCTCGAGATCGGGCAGTGCAGGGGCTTCGAGGTCGGCGCGCATGATTTCGATCGACCCGGCGCTTCGGATTTCTTCGCCAGACCGGCTTTCGAGCAGCTCCCGCAGCCGATCGGGGTCGCGATCGATAGCCACGACGGACAGTCCAAGGTCGGCAGCGGCGATGGTGTGTCGGCCGCGACCGCATGCGAGGTCCAGGGTTGGGCCAATCGAAGCGGTCGTCGACAGCCGCGAGGCATGCTCGCTAAAAAAGACCGAGGGCGGATCGATCCCGTGCCTAGCGGCGTCCGACACGCTTCAGCCAATCGTCCATCCGGCCGGGAAAATCCGTCACGATGCCGTCGACACCGAGATCCAGGAGCATTTCGATTTCGCTGAGTTCGTTGATGGTCCAGACGTGGATCTGGACACCATGTTTGTGGGCATGGTCGATGAATTCTCGCGTTGCCAAAGGCCTGTCCGCAAAGGTCGACGGAATCTGCAGCGCCATTACGCCCGGTGGCATCTCGGATCCGTTGACTGCGCTCGAAACAGCGGCCACGATTTCTCCGAGCGAAGCTCCGACCGCGGGCTGCATCGAACGAGCGGCCAACGCAGCGCGTAGATCTTTCATGATGGCGTCGTCGCCGGCGGCGAGAAGAGTCCGATCCGCACGGTCGAAGCGTTCGACCAGATCGAGGGTCGCGCGGATTCCATCCTGGCTGGCTGCCTTGATCTCGAGATTGAAGCGGGCCTCGGGGAAACGCTCGAACGCGTCCTCGAGAGTGGGGATGCGGACACCCTGACCTCGATAGGGTGTCTTGCCGTGCTGGTCCGTAAAGCGAATTCCCGCGTCGAGTACGCGCAGTTCCAACTGGGTACACCGCGAAGCATCTCCCGCGCCGTCGGTCGTTCGATCGAGGCTCGGGTCGTGCAGCAGGATAGGCACTCCGTCGCGAGACAGATGAATATCGCTCTCGAGAATCTGCGCACCGCTTGCCAGGGCAGCCTCAAAGGAGAGGAGCGTGTTTTCGGGGTGTGTCCCGGCGGACCCGCGATGGCCGATTACGATCGGACGCTCGAGGGCGAAGAACGAATGCGACATGGACATAGGTTATCATGCGCAGCACATGAGCGTCCTCACCCGTGATGTGATCATTCGCGAACTCGATGAGGGGCGAATTCAGATCGATCCCATGGATCGATCGCAGATCGGCGTTGCCTCGATCGATCTCACCCTCGGACGCGAAATCCGCGAGATCTTGAATCACGACGAGGCAATTCGGGTAGAGGACGCCACGGACTATCGCGAGCATACCCGGGTCAGAAATCTTCATGCGCCTTATCGACTCGAACCGGGGGTGACGATCCATGGGATCACCGCGGAGCATGTCTCGCTACCCGACGATCTGTGTGGATTTCTCGAAGGCAGGAGCCGATTTGCTCGGCTCGGCCTGATGATCCATGTCACATCGGCGTTCGTTCAACCAGGAGTCTCGAACAGGCAGGTGCTCGAGATGAGTAACGTGTCGAGTCGAGCGCTCGAGATCGTTCCCGGTGTTCGAATCTGCCAGCTCGTATTGATGAGAACCGAGGGCCGCGCGGTCTACGATGGGCGATTCAAGGACCAGCGAGAAATCTAGACCTGGTGAACGCGAATCCAGCTCGTCGTCGGTCTCTGGTGATGGATGGACCGCGAACCGATATTCGGGTCATTTCTCACGCGACGCCAACCTTCTCTTGCCGACCACGAAAGATTCGGGACACTCCAGGGTGGGGAATGTGAGAGCACGGGAATAGCGATCGTTCGAATGAGCGACCGTGCCCCGTGAACAAAAGGTTGGACAACACATGACAGATATGGGGAATCGATCGGGCATGAGCCCGACGGCGGGTGCGGTGTATCCGCAATCCGATTTGAAGACGAATAGAACGAGCAACCGGAAGAGCAGGGGAACCCTGTGCGGTTTATTGGTCGGGCTGCTTACCGTGACCCTGCTCGGTGCTCCTTCCGTTGGCTTCGCGAGCGGGAAGGCGGCCGAGACTTCGCGCGAGAGCGGGCTTGGAGCGGCGGCGGCGATTTCTTCGCTGATCTATGGCCCAGTCAAGTTGCTTTACGCGATGGGCGGACTGGTCGTCGGTGGTTGCGCCTGGGTTTTCACGGCCGGTGATTCCGAGGTGGCTGGAATCGTGTTCACGCGGTCGCTGCGTGGGGACTACGTGATTACGCCCGGAATTCTGGTTGGCGATGAAAGTCTCGAGTTCATCGGGCGCGATGTGCCCGACCAGAAGCCCGAGCGGATGGAGTCCGTTGCCGCAGCAGACACCGCGTCGTCGTCTACGGTGACTAATGACGAGTCGGGCTACGACGACATGGGCTGGTAGACGGCTCAGCGTCTGTACGGGATGGGCTGAGAGTCCACTTGTTCGATACTCGCTAGATCCGTCGGGCGGGACGCGATGATATTCGCGTGCCGCCCGCGGGGTGCTGGCGGCGTTGCCGGCGAGGCGTCACTATCGGGCGCCAAACCATGTCCGAGTTCATCACACAACTACCGCTGGCATTTGCATCGGGCCTGATCTCGGTTTTCTCGCCGTGTGTTTTGCCTTTGATGCCAGCCTATCTGTCTCTCATCTCTGGCGTCAGCGTGGCGGAATTGGGCGAGGGCGCCAGCGATCGGGAACAGCGCGCTCGCGTAATGGAAGCCTGCTTCGGCTTCGTTTCTGGATTCTCCGCCGTTTTCATCATACTCGGGGCAAGCGCTTTTGCGCTGGGCCGAGTACTGCGCATCTGGCATCTCGATTTTTTCGGCTACCAGATCGGCATCGCACAGCTCGCAGGCGTCGTCATCATGATCTTTGGGCTCCACATGATGGGGGTGTTCAAGATCAGTTGGTTGCTGCGCGACACGCGGCTGCAGCTCGACATGGGCGCGCCCGGCTTCTTCGGCTCGTTTACGGTCGGCGCGGGCTTCGGTTTTGGTTGGTCGCCGTGCATTGGCCCGATTCTAGGTGCGGTGCTGACTCTGGCCGGAAGTCGCGACACGGTCTTCGAAGGCATCACACTGCTCGCCGTATATTCGGCCGGATTGGCGGTGCCCTTTCTGGTGGCTGGCTGGAGCATCGACCATTTCTTCACCGCGTTTGCTCGGATCAAGCAGCATTTCCGCGCACTCGAGATCGGTTCGGGTGTGATGTTGTTCGGCGTGGGCGTCATGCTCGCGACGAACAAACTCGGCTGGTTCAACGCGCAATTTGCGTTCCTCACTGACATCGTCGTGGCGGCGGAGGAACTCTTGCAATGAGCGTTCGGTCGCGTGACTGCGTGCTGGTTCTACTGTGTTTCGTTGCGATCGCGGCCTGCTTCGATGGCAGCAAGATCGATCGCGGTGAAGCGGCTCTAGAGGCGCCCGATTTTGATCTCCCGCTACTGGACGGCCCGCCGATTCGACTGGCAGAAATGCGCGGGAAGATTGTGATTCTGGACTTCTGGGCGACCTGGTGTGCGCCCTGCGAGGTCCAGATGCCCGTTCTCGATGCGCTCTGGCGAGACGAAGAATGGCGAGCACGACACGGTGACGATCTGATGATCGTTGGGGTTTCCGTCGATACGGACTCTCCCGCGAAGGTCAACGAATGGGTCGCCGATCGGGGTTTCGAGTACCCAATTGCGATCGGTGATCAGGATCTCGCCATGCGATACGGCATAATCGGCTATCCGACGCTTGTGTTCGTGGATCCGAATGGAGGGATTTACACCCGTCACATCGGAGTCTGGAGTCGGCCTGAAATCGAGGCGGCTCTCGATCGAATTCGTGAGGCATCGACCCACAACGGTTGATTCGAGTTCTCAAGTCACTCTCTCCTCGTGTCGAAAGCCCCAGGACGCCACGTCCGTCCGAAATCGGTCGGTGGCGAGGAGAGACACTCTGGGCGCTGGAGACACGACGCAAATTCAGGTGAGACGTGCGTTTCAGC
>JAQBEG010000228.1:0-3581 GCA_032123985.1 Deltaproteobacteria bacterium | reverse complement strand
ACCAAGCTGGTTTTCGAGAAGTCCCGGAATCAGCGTGACGTGCGGAAACCCAATCATCATCACGCTGACAAAAAAGATCAGAAGATGGCGTAGCCGAACGTGATGCCATGTATAAGTCAACCCAGCGGTCAGATCCTGGATCACGTGGGTCTCACCGACATTGCCGCGCACAATCGAGCGCGGCAAGAAGAGGAGCATGCCAGCTGATACCAGATAGAGAAGAGCCATGGCAGCGTAGGCTGCCGCAGGGCCAGCGTTCTCATACACGAGAAAAACCGCCGCGAGGAGCGGGCCGAAAACTCTCGACATCGTATTGGCAACGGTCGTCAGCGCCATCGCGTTGCCGAGAAGTGTCGACGGAACGAGGTCGACGACGAGCGCTTGCCGCGCCGGTCCGATGAATCCGAATGCGCATCCGACCAGGAATGCGTTGAGAACGAGGTGTCCGATCACGAGTGAACCCGAGGCATAGAGTACGCCTACCGTCCCAAAGCAGAGCGCGGATAGCGTCTGGCAGACTGCGAGCACTCGTCGTTTCGGCAAGCGGTCGGCAAAGGCCCCGCCAAGCGGGCCGGACAGGAACATTCCAAGCCCCTGACCGAAGATGACGCTTCCGACGGCGGTGTTGGAGCCCGCCAACTGGAACGCGACGACACCCTGCACGACCGTCGATATGAAGAATCCTGTGAATGAAGCCAACGTGCCCACGAAGAGCAGCCGATAGTTCCGGATCGACAGAGCGCCGAACGACCCGGCGTCGCCTTGGTGCATTCGGCCAGCTTATCACCCTACGGGGAAGACGCTCCCCACCAGAACACGAGAGAGCACGATCTATTCATCGAGGTTTCGCGCTGAAACCACCTTTTGGCGACTCAGGCCCCGCGTGCCGGGCCGCGTTGACACCCAATCAGCCCCTCGGTACGTTGCGCGGCGATCACGGTGGTGGGCGTAGCTCAGTTGGTTAGAGTGCCAGATTGTGATTCTGGAAGTCGCGGGTTCGATCCCCGTCGCCCACCCCAATCAATTTCCGCGAACTGGCTGCTGGCAATGCAGTCGATCCAGGCTCGAGGCACCGGACGCAAGAAGCCCGCTCTAAAGAGCGGGCTTCTCGGTTTTCTGGCCAGTCGAGCAATATCGATGCTAGGCGATAACAGGCGCGCCTTCTGAGCGGAGAGCCGAATACGACTCGACTGGAACGATGCGTAGCGCCCGGCGGACTTCATCGAGAGGCTGCTCGAGCAGGGCCTCCCAGTCAGCACTCGGCAGCCACGCCGCGTTTTTAGATCGGCGATATCCATCGCGTATCATCGTTCGATGCTCTGGATTGGCTCGCCCCGCCTTGATATACGCGACTAGCACGATGAATCCGATGCCGCGATTCTGGGTCTGCTGATAGGTAAATGCCAGCAACGCCGCTTCGCCGACCAGGTCGCGCCCGTAGCCCGTCACGACGTGCCAGAGATCATGGCTATCGCGCATCCGAGTGCCAAACAACGTGCGCTCGGGACAGATCGGCTGCCCGTCATCCGGCACCGATTCCGAGGCCTCCACGAGTCCGTCTGGCGTGATCTGTTCGCGATTCGTGAAGTCGGCGTAGACGCGACCCAACGAACCATCCGGTAGCGACGCCAGATAGGCGCGATCCGACAGACGCTCCAGCAGAGATCGCTGTTCGGCGAGGATGGTCGCGCCGTGTTCGGAAACCAGAAACCGCTGGAACTGTCGCTCCCCTGCATTCCCGTCCAGCGCGCGAATGATCTTGAACACCTGCGCCGTATCGTCGGGATTCTTGATCAGGGCGCGAATACCCTGCCAGGCTGCTCGAAATTGAATCGGATCATGCTGATGCTTCACGCAGAACTCCCTCGGGCGACAAGCGGTCAAAATAGCGATATTGACATTTTTGTAAACAACGCTTCGCTCTCTCGATGACAGAGAAAACCGAACGGCCGGTCCCGAAGCCGAGGCGGCGACGGCGTTCCCCCGAATCTGCCCGGAGAGAGATCCTGGACGCTGCCGAACGACAATTGATGAAAAAGGGGCCCGATGGTCTCCGGTTGCAGTCGATCGCAGCAGATCTCGGAATTTCCCACTCGTCCATTCTCCACCACTTCGGAAGCCGCGACGGGCTTCTCGACGCCCTCTCGCTGGACGCCTTCCACGTTCTCGAACGTGACTTGAAAGAAGCACTCGATTCACCGCCGGAGAACGATTCGGCGTCGGATCTCTTCGAGAAGATCGCCCGGATCCTTGGCGAGCGGGGCCACGCACGGTTACTCGCGTGGCAAATCATGAGCGGGAGAGAGCTTTCGGATTCCGACTCGGCGCAGAGCGCCCTGGGACAGGCTGGTGCGGGCGGACTGCTCGGCCGGCTCGCCGAGTCCTTGCACGGCATGCGACTGGAGCACGCTCGCTCGCAACGCCAACGCCCGCCCGATCTCGACCAGACGAGATCGATCGTAGCGTCGACCGCATGTGCCCTCTTCGGCGAGGCGATCGCTGGGGAAACGATGCTGCGAAGTGCTGGACTCGACACCGATCCGCAAGCCCGCCAGAGCTTTCGACGCAGGATGGCTGACAACGTGGAACGCAGCGTGTTCCCGGATGACCCGGGACGCGACGGCGCTGCCAGGGCAAGCCTTGCTGGCGATGGGAAAGATTGAACCCGTCCGGGAATTACACCAATCGTCTCGACAGCGCAGATCTTTCGGACTACCCGCCTGCTCCAGAACACACGAACGCCCCGGAAGACACCCAATGGCATCACCCGAAGCAATGGAAGTCCTTGACATCGGTACGGGTCCAGTCCCAACCGACGAAAAACTTCGCTAGTGGCCGCCGAGCGGATCGACCCAGAGGTATTTTGCGGGTCGCACGACGAGTTCCTTGAACGGCGTGCCGATCTCCATCGGGCGCGTGATCAGTACGATCGGCGTCAGCGCAAGAAAAAGTCCGGTTCCCACCACGAGGCTGATGAACCCGGCAGGGCGCAGCAGCAACACGTCCACAGCGGCCGGTGCATTTGCGGCATCGCCCTGGGATCGGGTCTGTGCCATCGCCGAGGTCGAACACACCGCGAAGAGCAACAATGTGGCGACCGTTACGGCCAATATCTGTCGAAGTCGATTGGACAAATTCAGTCCTCCAAATGCTAGTCTCCGGCTTCATCGGCCGCCCCGAACCGCGGCTGTACCCCTCGCTCCTCGAGACAAACAAAGGCACCTCATTTCATGGCGAACTGGCTGATGTTCACCCGGGCGCACTGCGCGCTCTATCGCGGCACCCGCGGGCTGATCGGAGGGAATCTACTCGGAATTCAGATGCTGCTGCTGACCACGCGCGGCCGAAAGAGCGGCCTGCGCCGCACTCTGCCCCTCGCCTACCTCGAACACAAGGGAGATCTCGTCGTCGTCGCATCCAATGGCGGCAGCGATGTGTCACCGGCCTGGTGGCTGAACCTCCAATCCGCTGGCACCGCCGAGGTCCAATTGAACGGAGAGATATTCGAGGTCATCTGGTCGGAAGCGCCGCAGAAGGAGCGAATGGAATATTGGCGAAAGCTTCAAGCCGCGATCCCCGCC
>JAQBEG010000227.1:0-6911 GCA_032123985.1 Deltaproteobacteria bacterium | reverse complement strand
ATCACGCCAATCAACATCGCGAAGGCGAAGGGCCGAATGACGTCGCCACCCAGGAAGTAGAGCGCGAGAAGCGCCACAATGGTCGTGAACGACGTGAGCACCGTGCGCGAAAGAGTCTGGTTCACACTCACGTTGAGCACTTCCTCCAGGTCCACCGCCGTGTGCAGCTCCATGTTCTCGCGAATACGATCGTAGATGATGATCGTATCGTTCAGGCTGTAACCCAGAATCGCGAGCATCGCGGCGAGAATCTGCAGGTCGAATTCGACCCCGGCGATTACCAGTAGCCCACCCGTAATCAATAGATCATGGATGACGGCGACAACGGCTCCGGGTGCGAATCGCGCGTTGAATCGGAATGCGACGTAAGCCAGGATCGCGAGCGCAGAGAAGAACAACGCGTTCACGCCATCCGAACGGAGCTCCGCACCGACGCGCGGTCCTACGAACTCGACTCGCTGTTCCGTAAAGGGGCCAATTCGATCTCGGATCGTGGCTTCTAGCCGAATGATTCGAGTATTGGCGGCAAGGCCATCCACGGGCTCCTCGATAGCCGACGCTTCGGGACTCGCCGCTGGCGCAACATCGGGTGCCGCCTTGAACCGCACGAGATATTCGTTCGATTCCTCTTCGCCGAAGCGAACGACCGAGGCGTCCAGGATGCCGGCCTCGCCAACAACTTCGCGAAGCGACGATTCGTCTACGTCGACCCCTTCGTCAAACAGGATCTGAATCTCCGTCCCGCCAATGAAATCGATTCCGAGCGGCACGCCATCGCGCGCAATCACGGCCCCGATCCCGAGCGCAATCAGGGCGAGTGAGATCGCCAGACAGATGCGACGGCGACCGAGAAAATCGATATTCGTGCCGAAGGGTATGATTTCGAAGGGCACGTCAAATCTCCTAAATGGAAAGCGTAGACACGTGGCGCTTGCCTGGATAGAACTGGAAAAACAGCCTCGTGATGACGAGCGCAGTAAAGACGCTCGTGACGATGCCAATCGACAGCGTCACCGCGAAACCCTTGATCGGGCCAGTCCCATACTGGAACAAGATGATCGCGGTGATGAGCGTCGTGATGTTTGCATCGAGAACGGTCCACGTCGCCTTGCTAAAACCGGTCGAGATCGCCGCGCGAACGGCGCGTCCGGCCCGTAGTTCCTCGCGGATACGCTCGAAGATGATCACGTTGGCGTCGACCGCCATCCCAACCGTCAAGACGAGTCCGGCGATCCCAGGCAGCGTGAGCGTCGCCTCGAACATCGACATCAAACCGAGCAGAAGCACGAGATTCGCGAGCAACGTGATGCTCGCGTATCCGCCGGAGAGTCGGTAATAGCCAGCTACGAAGGCCAACACGAGAATCAATCCGAACAGACAGGCCATGGCCCCGCTCTCGATCGAATCCTGTCCGAGGCCCGGTCCAACAGTGCGCTCTTCCTCGATCACGACCGGTACCGAAAGTGAGCCCGCGCGTAGGATCACTGCGAGGTCAGCGGCTTCGTCTGCAGTGAACTGCCCCTCGATCTGACCACGCGTCGTAATGCGGCCACGGATCGCCGGTGCGCTGTAGACGTTGTCGTCGAGAATGATGGAAAGGAGTTTGCTCTTGTTCTCCTCCGTCAGCTTGCCAAAGATGTCGCCACCAGCGGGGTTGAATCGGAATTCGACGATCGGTCGCTGCTGCTGGTCGAATTGCAGTCGAGCATCATCGAGATAGTCACCGGTAATGTCGGCGACCTTGGGGACGAGGAAGGCACCCTCAACGAAACCCGATTCCTGATTCGTCTTGAGCACGACCATCTCGTTCGGGCCCACCCCGTCCGGATGGCGCGCCATCAAGTCGTCCTGGGTCGAATCCGAATCAATCACGATCTTGAATTCGAGAAAACCGGTGCTCTTGAGCAGCGTTCGGGCACGGTCGCGATCGATTTGCTCGCCAGGGATCTGAACCAGCACACGATCGTTGCCCTGGCGAGTGACGACGGAATCGGGGATGCCGCGCTGCGGATCGTCGATCCGACGACGCAGGACTTCCAGCACTTGTGACATCGTTCGCTCGCGAACGTCTTGCGTCCACCTCTCGGTCAACCGATAACGCAGTTCGAGACCCGACCCTTCGGCCGGGGTCAGGACGCCCGAATCATCTGCGAACTCGGCAACCTTCGCGCGGTCGCTTTCGGAGGTGAGCGTGAACAAGAGTTCTTGATGCTCGACGACGGCCCGGGGCAGGCTGATCTCTTCGTCGCCCAGTTGCTCCTCGATCGACTTGCGTACGAACTCGAGTTCCCGCGTGATCGCGTCGCCAAGCTCCACGCCGACAACCCAGTGGATCCCGCCGCGCAGATCGAGCCCGAGTCGCAGCCCGTTATCGGGCCAGAAGTTGCTCTCGACGCGCTGATCTTTCGGAACAAAATTCGCTGCCGTCACGAAGCCAAAGAGAACGAGCAGAGCTCCGATGCTCAGCGCCTTCCAACCGATCGAACCGCTCACGATTCGTCTCCCTTGTCGTTGCTGTTGGTCTTTCCGGCCTTGGTCAATTGATCGACCTTGCTGAGGCTAACCCTGAGCCTAACCTTCTCGCCTCGAACTCGAGCGACCTCGACCTCGAGAACATCGTTTTCGACCGCGCTCACCCTTCCATGGATGCCGCCCTGGGTCACGACCTCGTCGCCCTTGGCCGCCGTCTTGAGAAACGCTTCTCGCTCCCGCTGTTGTTTCTGCTGCGGTCGAATGACCAGCCCATAAAAGATCGCGAAGATCGCGCCCATCATCAGAAAAAAAGTGAGATCCACGCCTCCGGCATTCATTCCCCATCTCCTTCATTGGCGTATCGAGGCCCGCGCCCTGCAAGCTGACGCGACGGCAAACGCTCTAGCCGCGCGCCCGGATAGAAGCGCGCAAGAATTCGCTTGTAAGATGCTCCCTTGAGAGCCATCGCACGTGCGCCCCACTGACTCATCCCGACGCCGTGTCCATACCCCGAGCCGACGAAGACCAGACCTTCCGTCGACTCTTTAATTTCAAAGAGCGTACTGCGTAGTCCGACTCCGCCCATCAGGACGCGCAGGCTACTCCCGCTCAATCGCTCGGTCCCGGTGGAGCCGTGCACGACGAGCCGCTCGACGCGACCACTGGCAGTCCGCGCTTCGACGGAGATCCCTTCCAACTTTCCAACAGACACTCCGGCAGACTCGAGAACGTCCTGAATCGCTTGCCGACTGAACACATTCCGCCAGTAGGTGTGGGGCGCATCGTCTTCATCTTCGACCTCCACGACCCGCAGGTAGGGAAGATCCTCGCCCCAGACCTCCCCGGCCGTCGCGGTCCGACCCCCCGCCGTCGAATGAAAGACCGCCAGGATCGGTGCTCCCGAGTAGGTCAGAACCTGACCGGCCGTTGCCCGCGTCGCGGATCGTGTTTCACGGGTCTCGGCAGCGATCCCCCCATAGACCTGGCTCGTGGCGGTGGCGTGCACATCCCAGGCATCGCTTCGACGTCGACTCGCCTTGTACAGAACGTAGGTTCGCGCGGCCACGGCTTGAGCGCGAAGCGCCTCAGAGGGCCAGCTGGGTAGCATTTCTCCGCCGACCGTCGACGCCACGTAATCCTCCAGACCAATCCTATTGAGCACCTGGATTCGTCCCGCTTCGACCCGCACCCAAATTTCTCCACGGACTACACGGGGCCCGACTCGCCACGGACCGATACCGCTCGGGGTCCAGTCACCCGATTGTTTTCGGCCGCCGACGAGCAGGCCGCCTCCCTTGGCGAGCCTCACGTCGTCTGGCGTCGCCTCCGAGCCCACCTGGATCGGATCAGCGCCGTTGTAGAGCAGGACTCGGACATTCGGCTCGACGCGCGCTGTGGCCGCGCCACAAGCAAGCAGAGAGAAGACCGAGGCCAGCATACAGGTCGACACCCCGACTCGCTGTACAACACCTTTCAGGGCATCTGACACAGATTGTCTCGGCGCCGACCCCGGCCCGTGGTCTTGCCAATTTTGGCGCGGCAAGTCTTCCCCCAGACCCCATCGAAACCCGACTCGAACGAGACCACGAACCAGCACACTACAGGTCCGCGCGAATGGCCTCCGCCTTGTCCGTGCGCTCCCAGGGAAACAATCCCGGCGCCTCTTTCTCGCGACCGAAATGACCGTGATACGACGTCGGGCGGTAGATCGGTCGGCGAAGATCGAGGGCCTCATCGATGCCACGTGGTGTCAGATCGAAATGCTTTCGCACGATCTGCTCCAAGCGATTTCGATCGAGCGAGCAGGTTCCAAAGGTGTCGACCCGAATCGAGACTGGATCGGCCACACCGATCGCGTATGCGAGCTGAACCTCCGCACGTCGAGCCACGCCCGCGGCGACCAGATTCTTTGCGACATAGCGAGCGGCGTACGCGGCACTTCGGTCGACCTTTGACGGGTCCTTGCCCGAGAACGCGCCGCCGCCGTGGCGCCCCATTCCGCCGTAGGTGTCGACGATGATCTTGCGACCGGTCAACCCGGCGTCGCCCATCGGTCCACCGACCACGAAACGACCGGTCGGATTGATGTGAAAGTGCGTGTCGCTGTCGATCAACCCGCCGGGCAGCGTCGCGAGGATGACATGTTCCTTGATGTCTTTCTTAATCTGATCATGACTGACATCAGGCGAATGCTGCGTCGAGAACACGATGGTATCGATCCGTTGCGGACGATCGTCCTCGTCGTACTCGATCGTCACCTGACTCTTGGCGTCGGGACGGAGATAATCGAGTTCGCCGCTCTCGAGTAGCGCGCGATGGGCCTCGATCAGCCGATGGGCGTGTCGAATGGGAGCGGGCATCAGCTCCGGCGTTTCGTCGCATGCAAAACCAAACATCATGCCCTGGTCGCCAGCGCCCTGCTCCTTGTGAAGCCCCTCGCCTTCGCTGACTCCCTGAGAGATATCCGGACTTTGCCGACCGAGTGCCACTTGAACGGCACAGGTCGTTGCATCAAAGCCCATATCCGAACTCGTATATCCGATGTCGTGAACGACGCCGCGTACGATCGCCGGAATTTCGACCTGCGCCCTCGTCGTGACCTCGCCACACACCAACACCAGGCCAGTCGTCGTAGCCGTCTCACAGGCGACGCGAGACTTGGGGTCCTGAGCCAGCATGGCGTCGAGAATTGCATCGGAAATCTGGTCGCACATTTTGTCCGGATGTCCCATGGATACGGACTCGGAAGTGAACATCAAACGCGATCCCATACTAGTCTCCCAATTCGTGAGGGCCGCAGAGTAGGCGAGAGATCCCCCGGGATCAAACGGGAAAGACCTGCCACCCACCTGCGCAAGAAAGCTTGCTGCTCCCAGCGACCGAAAACCTCAGAAATCTGGCCTAGCCGGGGATGGGAGCGCTCTAGGTCGCGAGGTCCTCTTCGCGAGACTCGATGAGGACGCCGAGCTCGGTCACCGCCTGTTCTGCATCCACACCGGTTGCCCGGACACGAAGCGCGGTTCCCTGCGTCGCGGCGAGGCAAAGGATCGACAGCACGCTCGCGCCACTCACCCATTCGTCGCCGCGGCCGAGGCTGATTTCCGAGTCGAAGCGGCCAGCCAGCGAGGCCAATCGACCCGCCGGTCGCGCGTGCAGGCCGAGCTCTGAACGGACCACAAATTCCCGCTCGACGGTCAGCACGACGCTCATCCATCGCCTTCCGGTACCAGCTCGCTCGCGACAGAGATATTGCGCTGACCGTAGGCCTTGATAAAGGCCGCGAGTTCATCCAGCGGCTTCTCATCGCGCATCGTAGCGAGCTTGATGAGCATCGGTAGATTCATTCCGGTCACGACCTCGACCTGATGCTCGTCATGAAACGAGAGGCTCATATTCGAAGGCGTCCCGCCAAACATATCCGTTAGGATCAACACGCCGTCTCCGTTGTCGGCCGACTTGAGACCCGCGGCGATGCTGCCGCGAATGTCTTCGACCGCCATGGTCGGGTCGACGGAAACGGCCTCGAAGGTCGGAGCCTCCGGAAGAATCAGGCGTAGTGCCTGAAGGAATTCCTCACCCAGCCGATAATGGGTCACGATCAGTACGCCGACTTTCACAACGGTCTCTCCACGTCTCGATGGGTCACGGTCACTTCGCGCCCCAGTTTTTGCAGCCGATCGCCGATCGCCTCTGCGATCGCGACAGACCTGTGACGACCACCGGTACATCCGATTCCAATCGTGACATATGCCTTGCCCTCTTCATCATAAAATGGCAGCAAATACTCGACGAACTGATCGAGACGTTCGAAGAACGACTCGCCTCGTTCGCTCTTCAGAACGTAGTCAGCCACCGCCTGGTCACGCCCGGTTCCTGTCCGAAGCGTCTCCTCGAAATACGGATTCGGTAGGAACCGAACGTCGAAGAGCAGCTCGACCGCCGATGGTGTGCCGTGCCGGAAGCCGAAAGACACGAGATTGACCACGGTTTCGCGACCTGCGCCCGACACGTGGCGCACGATCGTATCCTTCAACTGGTGCACGTTCAGCACGGTCGTATCGATCTGAAAATCCGCGAGGCTGACGACCTTTTCTAGCAGCAATCGCTCGCGATTGATGCCATCTCGAACCGATCCCTCTGGTGAAAGCGGGTGGACTCGCCGCGTCTCCCGGTATCGCCGCTCGAGCACGTCATCTCCGCAATCCAGGAAGATGACGTCCACGCGGGCGCCCCGTCCTCTCAAATTCGCGATGACCTCTGGAAAGCTCTCCAAAAAGTTCTTCTCACGAGCGTTGAGTGCGAGCGCGATTTTGTCGATGGCTGAAGACGCGGTCGTGCACAGGTCGAGGAATTGCCCGACGAGTTGGACGGGAAGATTGTCAACACAGTAGAATGAGAGGTCTTCGAGCGCGGCCATCGCCGTCGTCTTGCCCGACCCC
>JAQBEG010000226.1:0-2729 GCA_032123985.1 Deltaproteobacteria bacterium | reverse complement strand
GTGTGCAGGCCATCTCACACGCTTGAGCAAGAAATCGGGACCGTCTCAGAGTCGGTCGCGATCCACGCCAACGTCACTCCCGTCATCATTCTGCTCCGACCAGCTCGGCACTCTCGACGCCGGCTTTCCCGGAAGAAGGAGGGCCATCATAATAGACACGACAAATACTGGACCGAAGGCGAAGACGGTCGAGGACAATACATGACCTACGGTGCCCCCCTGTTTGATGAGGACCTGCACCATCACGATGATCGCCGTCAGAATTCCAACAGTCGTCGGATACGGGCCAAGAAAACGATAGTGAACGAGTCGCAGGAGGGCGCCCATGACGAGCATGCCGATCACGACGCTGATGAAGCCAAAATTCAGATAGAAATCACCGATAAAGCTCGGCCCGGTAAACGATAAAATATGAGCCCCGGATCCATAGGTCGCTGTAATCCATTTTCCGAGCGTAATCTCCGGCTTCTCAGGCCAAAATACTCGCGGCACGAACGCCACGAAGAACAAGCCCAAGGTTCGTCCGTTCTGAAACGGAGAGACCTTCGGGGTATCCCGAACGATTACGGATTCGATGCCGATGGTGTCGAGCCGACCGAACGTCGCCTCCATCCCTTCGACCATGTATTGACCCGGGCGAGAGCTCGAGACAAAGTCGGAAAGTGCACCGAACGTGTACGTAGGGTCGCTCAAAGCGTCCACGATCGTGAGCGAATTCGACTTGAGGATGTCTTGCCGATAGAACTGGGCAACTGGATAGAGCATCGTCAGGGCCAACACGCCGACAACCATCCATCGCGCCCGCAAACGGCCGCCGAGAAGCATGCCAGTAAAAAGAACAATGGCGGGAACGATCAGTGTGCTCGTTTTCGACCCGGTCAAGAATCCCAGCGCGCTGCTGATCGGCACGGCGAATGCGAGCATGATCCAGGCTATTCGCGAGTGGTGGCGTATGGCCGCCACAGTGAGAAGAGCATTTCCGTACAGGATTGAGGAGGCGATCGTGGCGATAAATCCCGATCCGAGTGCGGCCGGAATGAGGCCAAGGGTACCAGAAATCACGACCGTCCAGCCGATCAAGAGCATGAGACCGGCCACCACCGGGATCACCACGGGAGGCCAATCCCGTGATTTGCGCCGCTCAATCTCTTGATTGCTGAGTCGCAACGGCAAGAGAGCGTACCCAAGCAAGAAGCTGATGAGTCCAGCCAGCGCAACGGCTTGGCCGATCACGACGTCCGCTGGATATAGCGCCGCCCCGGCTACACCCGGCGGATCCGTCGGCATCGGCCCGATCGCATAGTGGGTAAAAATGGGCATGCTGAAATGTGCGATGAACAGAAGACAGTAGAACGTGAGGAGCAAATGACGGCGTTCGACCGGACGGGCCTGGTCGAGAATGACCGGAATCAATGCGATCACGGCTGTAAGGAGAGCGAGCCCAATCATCGCATAGCGATCGCTCGAGTAATCCAGCATCAGCATCAGGCCGAATATCATAAACGCGAATATGGGCAGACAAACGAAAAGCACGAGGGCGCGCTGCGCGCTCGCGCGGCCGGGCTGATCGAGTATCGGCTGGTCGACGCTCATCTGAGTCCGACGCCTCGATCCGAACGCACTTCCGCCCTCTTGATGCTCACGACTTCGGCGGAACACATCGACTGGAGCGTCGCAAGGCAGGCCAGTGACGCTCCGATCGATTGATGAATGGGCATGATTGGACCCAAACCCTCAGTTATCGCCCGGCAACATGAGTCCACCGCGCTCTGCTGGCCCTTGTCCTGATTCATCCCGCGGACCTTCCGCCCTCCCGGCAGTGTCGTCACACGAAAGTTGTCGCAGAGCGCGCTCCGGCCATCGGCATGAACTTCCCAACGTTCCTTCGGCAGATCTCCGCTCGCATTCGCAAGATACGAAACACTCGCCGTCGACCCATCGGCATACGAATACAGAGCCATCATGGAATCATCCGAAGCGGAGTCTCGCCCGAGCCCTCTCGCTTGCACCCCAACAGGCGTGTCGCCCACGAGATAACTACACAGATCGATGAAATGGCAGACTTCGCCGATGATCCGGCCACCACCAACTTTGGGATCCGTAATCCAGGTACCCGCCGGCGTCGGTCCTGCCGCAACCACGTACTGAATGGCCATGGGTCCTGCACGATTCGCGAATGCCTCTTGCACAGATCGCGCGTGAGAAGAAAAACGACGGTTGTAGCCGACCATCAGAAATCCGTCGGTCTCCTCGACGGCTCGGGCGACGGCTTCGACCTCCTCGCTCGTGAGCCCGACGGGCTTCTCGAGCCATACTGCCTTGCCAGCACGAAGAGCTGCCTCGGCCAGTGCGGCATGTGTGTCATGCTGAGTGGTAATGAAGACGAGGTCGACGGAATCATCGGCAAAGATTTCGTTTGGATCAGTACCGCATGACTCGAAGCCGAAACGCTCGGCCGTCCGTTTCGAAGAGGGGCCGGTCGAAGTCACGATCGTCCGTCGCGAGATCCCCGAGGCTTTTTCGAGAATCGGCAAGAGCACGGCCTTGCCGTAGTTGCCAGCGCCGATGAAGGCTACGCCGAGGTCTCCGGTCCTTGCTCGACCACTCGCTCGACCGCCCGGCACGACGTTTCGCACTCGACCGCGATCGACATCCTCCGAATACCGGAACACCGCTGCAAGCGCTTTGCGCTCGCCCCTTGCCAATGCCTCATAGGCTTCGGGGGCAGC
>JAQBEG010000225.1:0-2556 GCA_032123985.1 Deltaproteobacteria bacterium | reverse complement strand
CCGCAGACCCCGCCGGGCCGCTCCAGTGCTCCCCTCAAGACGTTCAGCGCATGAATCGCCAGCGCGTCGGCGACGCCGCCGCGGCGCCACGTGACTGCCTGATCCCAGATCGCGACCGGCCGATCGGCGTTGCCAATGTCCTTCGCCAGCCGCACGATGTCCTGCACATGCAGTCCGATGCGTCCGGCGACGTCTTCGGGTCGTGCGTGGCGGAAGATCAGGGTGCGATATCCGGGAACGGTACGACCTTCACCGTCGACGGAGTCCTCGAATCCCACGACGTGCTCCCGGACCCAATTCGCGTCGTACAGCCCCTCCTTCAGCAGCACGTAGGCGATCGCATGGGCGAGCAAGGCATGACTGTCGGGACGTATCGGAATCCACCGATCCGCGGCGATCGCGGTCCGAGATAGGCGTGTGTCGATTTGAATCCAGTGCGGCCGCCGCTCCTGCGAGAGGGCCCTGGCTCTCGCAACTTGAGGCAGGCACGACCAGGACTCGGAAAGCGAGGCACCGAAGGAGACGACCAGATCGGCCCGCTCGAAATCGAATGCCGGAAATGCACGGATCCCCTGAGTGAGCGCCATCACCTCGTCCGAGCCGTCGGAGTACGTCTGCCGCACCAGGTGCGGCGAGCCATAGACGCGGGCGAACCGTTCCAAAAGATCACTCATGGAGCCGTCGACGTCTCCGACGAGCCACGCCATCCTCTCGGGTCGTCCGTCGTCCGACAGGGAGCGCAGACGGCCGGAGACCCGCTCGATGGCGTCATTCCAGGCGATGGGTTCGAACCGGTCCGAGCCAGCCGCCCCCTTTCTTTCGAGTGCGCCCTTCAACCGCGCCGGGTGGTAGAGCAACTGGAGGCTGGCCCGCCCCTTGGGGCACAGCCCGCCTTGGCTTACAGGGTGAAGCGGGTTGCCATCGACGCGTACCAGTTTCCCGTCGACCACTCGTCCGAGTATTCCGCAGTGGGATGGGCACAATAGGCAAGTCGACGGCACGTAGTTCTCGTCGCCGGGGCTCCAGTCAGGTCCGAACTGCGGGGAGGAGAGCGGGAACAAGTGCGAGAAGCCTCCAAGACCGAGCCCGACGCCCGTGCTCCCCAGGCCCGCGAGGAAGAACCTCCTGCTGATCAACCCCGCCATGCGCGATCCCCTCTCATCGATGGCAGCGCGTGCAGTCCGTGGGCACGCCGCTCCTCTGGTGGCAATCGATGCAAAACGCCATCGTGATTCGCACAAGGGGAGTACCGGGCGGCGATTCCGTCCGCGCGATCTGCCCGTGACAGGCGACGCATTCGAGCTCTGCGATCCCGACGTGACGCCGATGCGTGTAGTAGACGTTGTTCGGAAGGCGGAACAGCTTGCGGAAGACATCCTCCTGACCCGCCGCAACCAACGTCGCGATCTTCTTCTCCTCGGGGCTGTCCGTCTGAGGCTCCTCGTGGCACTGCATGCACGTCGAGAGTCCGGGGAGCCCCGAGTGCGCCCTGTGCGTCGGGTACAGATGACAGGCCTCGCATTCGAGGGTTACGGTGTGCTTTCCGTGGTCGAACGCGATGGGCTGGATCACGTTGCTAGAAGGCCGAAACAGCGTGCGTCCTCCGGCGAATCCAACCCCCGCCAGCAGCAACAACGCGATTCCGAAGACGACTCGTTGTGCGGGTCCCAACTCCGGCATTCCGTCCCCCTCCAGGGCGTTTGCGTGTGGGCCTCATCCAGGAACGTGGCATCAACCCGGCGCTAGCCCCCCGCGGACGCGTCCGCCGGGCGAGGCTTGGAAGCACTTGTCACCGCACGCTGGAACTCCCGAGCCCATAGCGCCTGGACCGTGAGGAGCCGTTCGCCGATTATTTCCGCGACGCGACTGAGGAACACGCAGCCGAATCGCGGGTCGTCATCGATCAATCGGACGACGGCTTTGCGGTCGAAGCTTGCCACCTCGGCGGGCCCCGCGGCGCGCGCCGACAGCCGGAATCGAAAAGGTCTCACGAAGGCTGACCACCCCAGGGCCCGGCCCGGCCCCGCCGACTCCATCGCGATCTCCTTGACCTCGCCGTGGATCGACAGAGGAACGCAGAGCTCCACGGTGCCCTGGAGGACGACGAAGACCCGGTCCGCGATGGAGCCCAGATGAAAGAGGTGTTCCCCGGTTTCCAGCGATTGGCGCTCGGCCAGCGCCGTGAGACGGGAGATGTGGGCCTCGTCGAGGCCCTCAAAGAGGTTGCACTGACGCAGTTCGTCTTTCATGATCGCCCCAAGAGATCGGACCGTCACCGCGTTATGCGGCAGACATCGCCGCGAATGTCGACTCGATTCGGGCCGACAGGCCCATCGACCCGCCCGGGTCCAGGAAGAGTCCATGTATGGAGGGCGCCGCGACGAACGCCGCGGCCTTGAGGCTCTCGTCGCGCAGGTAGCGCTCGAGCTCCACCGTCATGGCGTCCACATAACCGGTGTCTCTCGGGTAGAGACGGGCCACCGAGGGGCGGCTCACGAACGCCGCCGCCGCAATGTGCTCCCGCCGCAAGTGCTCTTCGAGTTCACGAACCGAGAG
>JAQBEG010000224.1:0-4635 GCA_032123985.1 Deltaproteobacteria bacterium | reverse complement strand
GGGCATCAATCCGGCAGGTCGTCAGACCGATAGTTCAGCACAGCTGTTCCTATCGACCACCGCAACTCCAGCTTCGACTGGGCGTTCGCGGCGGAGACGACTCAATGAGCACCAGGTCCAAGAGATCCAAGGCTTGGCACGGCCGACACAAGCGCTTATCGCGTCG
The DNA here is from genome assembly GCA_032123985.1 of Deltaproteobacteria bacterium. Lineage (GTDB taxonomy): Bacteria > Myxococcota_A > UBA9160 > UBA9160 > UBA4427 > UBA4427. The sequence goes on along the minus strand of JAQBEG010000224.1, from coordinate 4,469 downwards.
ATTCCTGCGTGATATCCGTGCCCTCCTGCCGATGATCGGTGTGGTTTTTTGCTTCGCCTCGTCTGCGACGGCGATCTTTGCCGCGGAACGCGTTCCGCTACTCACCTTTCGAGGCGGGCAGGTCCCGGTGGTTGGGGACAACTACTCCAATATTTCGATGAGCTCGACCTCGAACGTGAGTGCGGCTCCGGCCGGAATTCGTCCGGTGCTTCGATTGCCGTAGGCGATTTCTGCCGGGCATACGAGTCGAGACTTGCCGCCCACCTTCATCATTGCGACGCCCTCGGTCCAGCACGGGATCACGCGATTGAGCGGAAACTCGGCCGGTTCACCGCGTTCGACCGAGCTGTCGAAAACTGTGCCGTCACGTAGCGTCCCGTGATAGTGAACGCGAACCTTGTCGGTCGCGGTCGGCGAGGGGCCGGTTCCCGCCTTGACCACGATGTAGATCAATCCGGATTCGGTTGTTTGCGCACCCTTCTTGGCGGCTTCCGCCGCAAGGAACTCGGTCGCGGCCGCGGTCTCGGCCTCGATCGCGCGCGCTTCTCTTTGTTCGAGCATTGCGCGGACGAGCGTTGCGCCTTCATTCTGTTCGACCGCAAGCGTCTTCTCTCGGACAGCATCGCGGAGTCCTTGCACCAGAACGTCGAGCTCACTCTCTGAAATCGGTTTGGCTCTCTCGAGTTGAGAAGCGATGCTCGTGCCGATTGAATAGAAGGCCTTCTCGTCGTCGGTCTGCGGGATTCCCTGCGCGTGACTAGTGGTGCTAAGGACGAGAACGAGGGCGGCGGACAGGAACGGAATTAGTGCTCTAGGAGATCGATGCAGAAAAGGAATCACTTTTTTCCCCGCTAACGGCCGGCGAATCGAGTCGGCCGTGGGTTGGTTGGATCAGTCGCTCGCATTCGAGCCGGCGGGAGCATACCGTAGAGCCATGGATGAATCAGACACCGGATCCGACGATCTTTCCGGGGTCCAGATCGAGGTCGACATGGCCTTTGGTGCTGCTGTTGGGCAGCTCGGTCCGCTTCTGCTTGGTGGCCTCGACGCTCTAGAGCAGGCCTTCCGACGACTTCATCCACCCGATATCCCTCGACTTCGCTCGCACCTCGCTCCGGCTCGAGATGCGCTCGAAGAGGCCATGGCCGAATTCGACGAGGTCGAAACGCCGGCCTCGCTCGAAGAATTTCGCAAACGCCTCATGCAGTCGGCCCGACTCACGACCGAGTCGCTCTCCGGAATCATCGATTCCGGACCGCCAGAGCAAGCGGCCCAACGCGCATTGCGGTCGATGCACCGACACGCCCGAGCGCAGGCAGAGGTCTATCCGCTGCGTGATGTTCTTCCGCCCGTCTCATCTTTTTTTGCAGAGCCATTTTGCCGCGATGATCTTGCCTCCCTCGAAGCGATCGAAGGATCGAAGACCCGCGTGGGGCTCTTCCGCTCGGGTGACGCCGACGCCCGGGGCGGCTTCGATCTCTACGTACCCGAAAGTTACGATGGAAGCGAGTCGTGGCCGCTCGTCGTCGCGCTGCATGGGGGATCGGGTAACGGCTCGGACTTCATCTGGTCGTGGCTTCGCGAGGCGCGCTCGCGCCGATTCCTCCTGCTCTCTCCGACGTCGCGAAACTCGACCTGGAGTTTGAATGCGCCGAAGCACGACGGGCACGCGCTTCATCAGATCACCGACTGGGTGAGCTCGCAATGGAAGGTAGATACCAAGCGCGTTCTGCTGACAGGTCTTTCGGATGGCGCGACGATGACTTTGTTAGTCGGGCTTGGTGCCGACTCGCCCTTTACGCATCTTGCCCCCGTGTCGGGCGTTCTCCACCCAATGAATTTCGCGATCGGCAATCTCGGGCGTGCGCGCAACAAGCCGATCTACCTCGTCCACGGTGCATTGGATTGGATGTTTCCGGTCTCGCTTGCGCAGGAGGCTGCACGGGTCCTCGAAGAGTCTGGTGCCGAACTCGTCTACCGGGAAGTCGCGGATCTCTCCCACACCTATCCGCGAGAAGAGAACGCGCGGATCATCGAGTGGCTCGACCCGCGGCGCGTTGCGGATTCTTCCCCCGCCGAAGAGTAAGGAGAGGCCGGAGGCTTCGACCGGTGTGGGAAGCCTGGATTTTCGTGATCTCCTCGGGTGTTCCGCAGGCGACGATCTCGCCGCCGTCCGGTCCGCCTTCGGGACCCAGATCGATGATCCAATCCGCGGTTTTGATGACGTCCAGGTTGTGTTCGATCACGATGACACTGTTGCCTGCATCGACGAGCTCGTTGAGTACGGCGAGTAGCTTGCGTATGTCTTCGAAGTGGAGGCCAGTTGTCGGTTCGTCGAGAATGTAGAGCGTTCTGCCGGTCGCGCGTTTCGAGAGTTCACGGGCGAGCTTGATGCGCTGTGCTTCGCCGCCCGACAGCGTCGGCGATGGCTGCCCGAGATGGAGGTAGTCGAGCCCGACGCGCTCGAGGAGTCGGAGCGGCCCGGCGACCTTGGGATGTGCTTTGAAAAGATCGATCGCTTCTGCAACCGTGAGGTCGAGGACGCTCGCGATCGAATGTCCCCGATATTCGACCCTTAGCGTCGCTTCGTTGAATCGTTGACCCTGACATTCTTCGCAGCGAACGAAGACGTCCGCGAGGAAATGCATCTCGATCTTGCGAACACCATCGCCCTCACAGGCTTCGCAGCGGCCGCCCTTCACGTTGAAGGAGAATCGACCGGGTTTATAACCATGAACCCGACTCTCGGGTAGCTCTGCGAAGAAGCGTCGAATCTCGTCGAAGACTTTGATGTAGGTGGCGGGGTTGCTGCGCGGGGTGCGTCCGATCGGCCGCTGATCGATGTCGATGACCTTGTCGAGTTGTGCGAGGCCGGAGAGTCGCCGATGTTTTCCGACGCGAGCGCTGCTGCCGACCAGTTCACGTGCTGCGGCGGGATAGAGAATGTCATTCACGAGTGTCGACTTGCCCGCGCCCGAGACGCCCGTTACCGCGGTGAAGATGCCCAGCGGAACCTCGACATCGATATCTCGCAGATTGTTCTCGCGTGCGCCCTGGATCTTCAAACTTCCGCTTGCGAGTCGACGTTCCTTCGGGATTTCGATCGATCGTCGGCCGGACAAGTAGGCACCGGTGAGCGACTCACGACATCGCTCGAGTGTCGCCGGCGTGCCGGCATGAATGATGTTGCCTCCCGCGACGCCTGCGCCCGGTCCGAAATCGATCACGTGATCGGCTGCTCGAATCGTCTCTTCGTCGTGTTCGACGACGACGACCGTATTTCCGATGTCACGCATTCGTTCGAGTGTTTCGAGCAACCGCCGATTGTCCCGCGAATGCAACCCGATCGAGGGTTCATCGAGGATGTAGATCACGCCGGTCAGGTCCGAGCCGACCTGACTAGCGAGCCGGATGCGTTGGGATTCGCCGCCCGATAGCGATGGACCTGCACGATCGAGCGAGAGATAGCCGAGTCCGACCGCCGCCAGAAAATCGAGGCGCGAGCGAATTTCCTTCAGGATCTCGGTGGCGATTTTGAGATCGGCACCCTTCAGTGGGATCGTGTCGAAGAAGACGTGCGCCTCGTCGACGGTCATCGCCGAAATTTCGACGAGCGTTCTATTCGCGACACGAACTGCTGCGCTCTCCGGTCTCAATCGCGCACCGTTGCAGGTGGTGCACGCGGTGTTCGCCATGTATTTGGCATACCACCGCTTCATGCTCTCCGATTTCGTTTCTTTGAAGCGTCGCATCAGGCGGGGAATCAGACCTTCCCACGTCGTGTCGAATTCACCACCGCCGCCGCTCTTGCCCTTCCATTTCACTCGGAAACGTTGATCGCCGGTTCCGTAGAGGATTTGATTGTGTTGTTTCGCAGAGAGGCGTCGCCACGGCACGTCGAGGTTGATCTTGAGCTGGGTAAGAATTTGTCTTCGGAAACCACTTCCCCAACCGTCCTTTGTCGACACGTTCTCGCCCCAGGGCTTGATCGCGCCTGCGTCGATCGTGGTCGCATCATCGGGGACGACGAGGTCGGGGTCGATCTCGAAGCGATTGCCGAGCCCGTTGCAGACGCTGCACATACCCTGCGGACTGTTGAATGAGAACGCCTGAGGCGTGAGTTCCGGAAACGATATCTGACAGCGCGAACACGCAGCATGCTCCGAAAAGGTCTGATCATCCTGGTTTCCGGCCGAGGCGATGAGTTGGCCATCGCCGATGCGAAGTGCCATTTCGACGGATTCGGTCAGCCGGCTCTTGAGATTCGGCTTGATCACGACGCGATCGATGACCGCTTCGACGTGGTGTTTCTTTCGTTTGTCGAGCGCTTCGAGACCTTCCGTCAGGGTGATCTCACCGTCGATCCGCAGACGTGTCCAGCCCGCACGTCGCGCCTCTTCCAGAAGCTCCCGATGTTCCCCCTTTCGATTGACCAACAGCGGCGAGAGCAGGATCAACCTGGTGTCGAC
>JAQBEG010000223.1:0-2672 GCA_032123985.1 Deltaproteobacteria bacterium | reverse complement strand
CCGAGGTCTTCGAGACCGGCCTACCTTTGATCGAGCGTATCGTGACCGTGACCGGCCCGGGCGTACGAGAGCCGGGAAACTGGATCGTGCCCGTTGGCACCAAGCTTCGCGATCTGCTCGCGGGGAGCGGTGGCCTGGCGGACGACGCCAACGAGATCATCTTTGGCGGCCCAATGATGGGCGTCGCCGTGGCGAACCTCGATACGCCCATACTCAAGGGCACGAGCGGTGTGCTCGTGCTGAGCAAGAGCCAGGCGCTCCCCGAGGAGAGCTACCCCTGCATTCGTTGTGGCCATTGCCTCGACGCCTGCCCGGTTTTCTTGAACCCTCAGCGCCTCGGCAGCCTCGCGACAAACGACCGCTGGTCGGAAATGGTCGACTATCACCTGATGGACTGCATGCTCTGCGGCTGCTGTTCCTACGTGTGCCCTTCGAATATCCCGCTCAGCCATCTCTTCGCGATGGCGAAGACAGCCCTTCGGCGACGACCCGTATCATGACGGCATCGACACGAATCGTGAGCGCCTCACCCCACATCAAGGCGGGGGACACGACGCCGACGATCATGTGGTCCGTGGTGATGAGTCTCGGGCCGGTGGTCGCTAGCGCGATCTACTTCTTTGGCCCTAGCGCCATCCTCGTCCTGGCGGCCAGTGCGTTGGGGGCCATGGTCCCGGAGTCATTGCTCGGACGCGGAGGAACCAGATCGCTGCGCGACGGTTCTGCAATCATCACAGGCATCCTCCTCGGGCTCACACTGCCGCCGGGCATTCCGCTCTGGATGGCCTTCCTGGGTGGCGCCTTTGGCATCGGCTTCGGCAAGCTCATCTTCGGGGGCCTCGGCCAGAACGTCTTCAATCCGGCACTGCTAGGCCGCGCTTTCTTGCAGGCCGCGTTCCCGGTCGCCATCACCACGTGGCCCGTTCGGGCGCTCGACTGGTCGAATCTGCGCGGTGACAATTTCGCGCTGCCACTGATGAGCCCCAAGATCGCCGATGGAATCTCCGGTGCGACCCCGCTCGGATTGATGAAATTCGAGCAGACGTCGACGCCCGACTGGGATCTGATCCTGGGAACGACGAGCGGTTCGCTGGGCGAGACCTCCGGCTTGATCATTCTTGCCTGCGGCTTGTACCTGGCTGCCCGCAAGCATCTCGATTGGCGCATCCCGACAAGCATCCTTGGTGTCGTCGCGCTGCTTTCCGCCATCCTCCACGGGCTCGACGCGACGCGCTACCCCGGCCCCATTTTCATGATCTTCTCCGGCGGACTGATATTAGGCGCGGTCTTCATGGCCACAGACATGGTGACCTCTCCCGTGACCCATCGGGGTGCCTGGATCTTCGGCGCCGGGATCGGCTTTCTGGTGGTCGTGATCCGCATCTGGGGCGGACTCGCTGAGGGTGTGATGTACGCCATTCTGCTGATGAACGCGCTCGTGCCCTTCATCAATCGCTCTACACAGCCAAAGGTCTTCGCTGCACGTCCGTTCGGGAGAGAACCGTGAGCGAAGACAATCTCGACAACAACGCGCTCTCCATGCCCCTCGAACAAGCCTCTTCTTTACGGCTGGTCGCGACCCTGGGCGCTGCGGGGGCACTGGCGGGTCTGCTCATCGTGTCGGTCTTCAGCTTGACCCTACGCCCGATCGAGGCGCACAAGGCCGAAGTACTGCAGCGCGCGGTCAACGAAGTATTGAAGGATCCGGCGCGCTACGAAAGCTTCTACGCGACTTCGCTTGGCGTGTTCGAATCGGCACCTGCCGGCGGAGCGGAGAAGATCTACGTAGGGCTGGACGCAGACGGCCGAACGACGGGTGTGGCTATCAAGGCCGCAGCGGCGGGATTCCAGGACGTCATCACACTCATCTACGGATTCGATCCCGCGACCGGCCAACTTCTAGGCATGAAGGTGCTCGAGAGCAAGGAAACCCCGGGACTCGGTGACAAGATCGAGAAGGATCCGGCGTTCCTGGCTCAATTCGAGCGGGTGGCCCCACCGCTCGTGGCGGTCAAGCGCCCGACCGGAGCACCCGGTGAGATCGACGCGATCTCCGGCGCGACCATCTCGTCTCGCGCCGTCGTGCGCATCATCAATCGCTCACTCGCACAGTTGCGTGCGCCCATCGAAGCGCATTTTCTGGAGACCTCGCCATGAGAGAAACGACGCAACAGGAGGACTTCCTGCGCGGCATCTGGCGTGAGAATCCGGTTTTGATCCAAATGCTAGGCCTGTGCCCGGCCCTGGCCGTGACCAACAATGTAGAAAACAGCCTCGCAATGGGATTGGCGACCCTCTTCGTGCTCTGCGGATCGAGTTTGCTGGTCTCGCTATGCAAGCGATTCATTCCGGGAGAAGTTCGCATCTCGGCCTACATCCTGATCATCGCGACCTTCGTGACGGTGGCGGACCTCAGCCTCCAGGCCCTCGTGCCCGATATCCACAAGGCCCTCGGCGCCTTCATCGCGCTCATCGTCGTGAACTGTATGATCCTGGGTCGACAGGAGGCGTTTGCATCGAAGAGGCCCGTGGGCAGAGCGTTTCTCGATGCGCTGGGAACCGGCGCTGGCTTTTCCATCGCGCTGTTCATGTTGGGAGCGGTGCGCGAGGTGCTGGGTAGCGGAAGCTTCCTGGGCATATCCCTCTTCGGACCCGCATACGAGCCGTGGATC
>JAQBEG010000222.1:0-3930 GCA_032123985.1 Deltaproteobacteria bacterium | reverse complement strand
GGACGGAAAAGTGCTCAAGCTCAAATTCTTCCTCCTCGATTACCGGCGCGAGACCCTCTTTCATCTGGATTTCGAGATTTGCAAGGAGACTGTCGGCCACGAGATTGGCCTCGAGTCGACGAGCGGACATCCCAATATTGTGGACGGCCGTCGAGCTGGTTCCGATCAATACGGTCATCACCATTGCAAAGATCATTGCTGCCGCCAGGACCTCTAGAAGCGTGAGTCCGACTTCGCCGTGTGTGTTCGAGTTTCTCGCCTTCATGATCGTGCGCCGCCGTCGCGTCGTCGTACGCGATCGAGGAGCGGCTCGATCTCGAGTGTCAAGTGATTGTCCTCCGCGTCCGCGATTTCGAGCTGCGAGTACTCGGTCGTTCCGTCCGCATCGAAGACGATCTCCACATCGCCGCTCTCGATCCAGCCCGAGGAACTTTTGAGTCCGACAAAATAACGCGCGTCGTCGAGCCAGGTAAACGAGCCGAATTGTCGACTGGGAATCGGGTAATAGTCGCGCTCATCGACTTTCGGGGGATGGAAGTTGATGATCTCGACGCCTTGCCCCCCCGGCACGTCGCTGGCCAGATAGTCCTCGTCGTCGGCGGAATTCCCCTCGCCGCCATCAATGGCCTCGGTCGAGCGTGCTTCATCCACATACCATTCGATTCGGTATCCACCTTCTTCGAGATCGATCAGGACTCGATGTGGGATGCTGGTCATGACTGCTCGTTGCCGCGCGAAGTCGAGGCTCGCCGCGATCGACTCTGCGTCGTTTCGTAGCGCTCGTATCTTCGACGAGTTCAGACGGGGGATGCCGATGGCAAAGACCATGCCGATGATGGCGATCACGGCCATGATTTCGATCAGCGTAAAGCCGTTCGTCGCCGGGCGTAGGTTTTTCCGAGTTTGCAGGTTCATGGGGCTGGCTCGCTCATGCGATGCTAGACGTTTTCGTTGGTCGTCCAATTGGCGATGTCATCGCCTCCCTCCACGCCATCTGGACCAAGGGACCAGATGTCGAAGGAATGGGGATTGTTCGTCCCGGGAATGCGGTATTGAAAGGTATTGCCCCAGGGATCAGTCAGTGCGTCGTTCTTCATATAGCCGCCCGGCGTATAAGCGCGCGGAACCGGGGGTGCCGACGGCTTGCTGACGAGGGCTTCGAGGCCCTGATCGCTCGTGGGGAATCTAGCGTTGTCCATCTGGTAGAACTCGAGAGCCTGCTCGAGCCGGGTGATCTTGGCTCGCGTGGTACTGATGCGCGCCTTGTCGATCTGGCCAGAGATTCCGACGGCCAGCGTGGCCATCAGCATGCCCATGATCACGACGACGGCCATGATCTCGATCAGGGTGAATCCGGCGCGCCGCAGATGCTGCGGGTCGGGCGATTCGTGGATGGGTTTTGCGTTCTTCATCGAAGTCTCCGGAGGGGACTCGCATTTCTGCGCGTCCCGGTGCTAGCCGATGCTCTCTGTCAGCTGGAGCATGGGCATCAAAACGGCCATGATGATGATCCCGACGATGCCGACCATCACCAGGATCAATACCGGTTCGAGTAGCGACGTCAGGCGTGTGATACTGGTCTCGACCTGTTCTTCGTAGGTGTCGGCGACCTTGATGAGCATTCCCTCGAGATCGCCGGAGCGCTCTCCGACGTCGACCATCGTTGTCACGAGTGGCGGGAATTCTCCGGATTGTCGAAGCGGCGTCGCAAGTGCGGCTCCTTCGAGAATGCTTTCTCGCGCTAGATCTGCAGCCTTTTCAAAAACCGAATTATTGGCAACGTGCCTCGCGATATTGAGTGCTTGAACGATATTCACGCTACTCGCCAACAAGGATCCGAGGGTTCGGGTGAAACGAGCAATCGCGAGAAATCGGATGACACGCCCGATCACCGGGAATCCGAGCCAGAAGCGGTCGAGAACCGAACGGCCTTTCTCAGTACGCCAGACGGCACGGTATAGCATGGCCAGTGCAATGACGGCGATCAGGATCAGCCACCAAAACCCACGGAGCAGGTCGGAGAAGCCGATGACCGCGGCAGTATACCAGGGCAGTTCCAGATTCTGTGAAATCAAGAGCTCGGTGATCTGTGGCAGGACCATTGTCACCATGACGCCCACGACGACGCCAGCAAAGACGAGCATGAAGAGCGGATACATCAGAATCGACAAGACGCGATTGTTCAGGCGGACCTGATCTTCTAGGTAGTCGGCGACCCGCGCGAGTACGGCTTCCAGCGCGCCGCTGGCCTCACCTGCGCGGACCATCGACACGTAGAGATTGTCGAATCGGCCCGTCGAAACGAGCGCATCCGCTAGCGATCCACCCTCGTTCACTCTGTCGTGCACCTGTGCAAAGACACCTTTGAGCGCTCGATGTTCGGTCTGCTCGACCAGTGCGGACAGTGACACGACCAGGGGGACGCCCGCTCCGACGAGGGTCGCGAGCTGTCGCGTTGACATCGCAATTTCCATGGGTGGGATTCGGGTCGGAAGGTTGATTTTGAAGTTGAGCCCATTGCCCGATGTGGTCACACCGGCGGCGTCGCCGCCAGCCGCTTTGGTCTCGTTGATCTCCGTAAGAAAGACGCCGCCCGCGCGCATCTGGCTCCGCGCAGCACGCGGCCCGTCGGCGCTGATCGTGCCCCTGGCGGGCTTGCCCGATTGATTCACGCCCTTGTAGGCATAGACCGGCACGCGTTGTCTCCGTTTTCGAGTTCATGGGCCAGCCCGCGTCATTTTCGCGAATTGCTTCGACTAGACTTGGCTCGAGCTGTCTTCTTCTTCCGTCGCCCGAACGACCTCGGCAACAGAGGTTATTCCGGAGAGAACCTTGCGGGCGCCATCAGCGCGCAGAGTGCCCATACCCTTGCGAGTCGCCGCCGCTTTGATCGTCTTGGAGTCCACGTTCCGGCTGACGAGGGCTCTAATCTCATCATCGATCGACATCAATTCGAAGATGCCCATTCGTCCGTGATACCCGGTATGGCTGCAGGCGGCACATTCTCTGGCGCGATAGAGGGTTACGGGGCGCCCGGGTGGCTTGACGCCGATCTCACGCAGTTCGTCGTCGGTCGTCGTGTAGGCCACTCGGCATTCGAGGCAGAGGATACGGACCAGCCGTTGGGCGAGCACGGCGACCAGCGACGAACCGACGAGGAACGGTTCGACTCCCATATCGACGAGCCGCGTGAGCGCGCTCGCCGCGTCGTTCGTATGCAGCGTCGAAAGCACGAGGTGTCCGGTGAGTGACGCTTGGATCGCGATATCGGCGGTTTCTTTGTCGCGGATCTCCCCGACCAGGACGACGTTCGGATCCTGGCGCAGGATTGCGCGTAGACCCGCGGCGAACGTGAGCTGGATCTTGGGATTGACCTCGATCTGTCCGACGCCTTGCTGCGTGATTTCGACGGGGTCCTCGATCGTGATGATGTTCTTGTCGGGGCCGTTGATCTTGGCAAGTGCGGCATGCAGCGTTGTGGTCTTGCCACTACCGGTGGGGCCCGTGACAAGGAAGATGCCGTTCGGCCTTCGCATGATCCGGTCGAGTGCAGCGAGCTGCGTCTTGTTGAATCCGATCTTCTCGAGATCGAGGAGTTCCTGGGTATCGGGGAGCAACCGAAGCACGAGCCGCTCGCCGTGTGCGATAGGGACCGTCGAAAGTCGCACGTCGTAGTCGCGACCTGCGATTTTCAGTCGGATTCGACCGTCCTGCGGCAAACGTTTCTCCGCGATATCGAGGTTGCCCATGATCTTGATGCGCGAGGCAATGGCCGGCTGGAGCGAACGGGGGAGAGGTTTCATCGGTTCGTAGAGCACGTCGTCGATTCGGAATCGCACTCGGATTTCTTTCTCGAAGGTCTCGATATGGATATCGCTCGCTATCTCCTTGACCGCGTGTTTGTGGAGTGAATTGAAGATTCGGTTTATC
>JAQBEG010000221.1:0-7874 GCA_032123985.1 Deltaproteobacteria bacterium | reverse complement strand
TACTGACCTTACGCTTCCGCGCTTTATCGGTGGTGCAGTCGGCATGATCGGGTACGACTGGGTTCGCTTCATCGAGAAGCTGCCCGATTCGAATCCGGATCGCGTTGGCCTGCCCGACTCCTTCTTCGTGCTGCCCGAATTCGTTGTGGTTTACGACAACGTGCGGCATACCGCCCTGATCGTCGTCCACGCCGAGGTCGAAGACGCCGGACATCCACTCGATGCTTTCTCGGCTGCGACCGCACGTATCGAATCGATGGTGGACCAGATTCGCGGGCCCCTCGAACCGGAAGTTCGAATGCCGGCGATCCATGTACCGATGGAAGTCGATCGCAGCATGACCGAGGCCGATTTTCACGATGGCGTGAAGCGAGCAAAGGAATACATCGAGGCCGGGGACGCCTTTCAGGTCGTTCTTGCACAGCAGTTTCAGCTTCCACTGCAGGTTGATCCGTTCTCGATCTACCGCCATCTCAGGGTCATCAATCCGAGTCCCTACATGTTCTATATCCGAATGGATGATGCCGTCCTGGTGGGGTCGTCTCCCGAAATCCTGGTGCGCCTGGAGGGCGATCGCATCGATGTCCGACCGATCGCCGGTACGCGCTGGAGGGGCGAGACGCCCGAAGAGGACAAGCAACTCGAGATCGATCTGCTCGCCGATCCGAAAGAACGGGCCGAGCATCTGATGCTGGTCGATCTCGGGCGCAACGATGCTGGGCGCGTTGCCGAGATCGGGAGCGTCGAGGTCGACGAATACGCCATCGTCGAGCGCTATTCGCACGTGATGCATATCGTTTCGAACGTACACGGTCGCTTGCGTGCAGGACTCGACTGGCTCGACGTGCTTCGTGCAACCTTTCCTGCCGGGACACTGTCTGGCGCACCGAAAGTTCGTGCGATGGAGATCATCGACGAACTCGAACCTGTGCGCCGAAGCTTTTTCGGAGGCTGCGCGGGTTACCTCGACTACTCCGGCAACATGGATATGGCGATTACGATCCGAACGATGGTGGCCAAAGATGGCAAGATCACGCTCGCGGCGGGTGCGGGCATCGTCGCGGATTCCGTTCCGGAGTACGAGTTCGAGGAAACGATCAACAAAGCTCGTGCGGTGCTGACAGCGATCGATCTCGCTCGCGAGGGCATGGACTGAGATGAATGAGCCGACGATGCGACTGTTGATGATCGATAACTACGACTCGTTTACCTACAACCTGGTTCAGTACCTCGGTGAGTTGGGCGCCGAAGTCGATGTCGTTCGAAACGATGCCGCGGACGTCGATGCGCTGATGGCGCGTGCCGGGGACGGGCTCGTGATCTCGCCGGGTCCAGGTACGCCGGATGATGCGGGCGTGTCGGTGGCTGCGGTCCAGAAGTTCGGCGCGGCCGGGATTCCGGTGTTGGGCGTCTGCTTGGGCCATCAGTCGATTGGCGTAGCGTTCGGGGCGCGGATCGTGCGAGCCCAATCGATCATGCACGGCAAGATCTCGCAAATCATGCATGACGAACAAGGCATCTTTCGCGGACTTCGGCCGCGCTTCGAAGCGACCCGTTATCACTCATTGGTGATCGAAGAATTGAGCATCCCCAATGTTCTCGAGATTTCGGCACGAACGGATGACGGTGAAATCATGGGAGTCCGACATCGATCCCTACCGATCGAGGGTGTGCAGTTTCATCCTGAATCGATCATGACCGGCGAGGGCAAGGCCCTGCTTGGTAATTACCTGGCGCGTTGTCGGCACGGGTCGGCCGCATGAGCGAGGTTCAGGCTGCGATCGCGGATCTCGTCGAAGGACGGACCCTGGCGCCCGCGAGACTAAGTGCTGCGTTCGGCGAGGTCATGGACGGAGCAGCGACCCCGGCGACGGTCGGCGGGCTGCTGGTTGGCCTGCGAATGAAGGGAGAGACGGTCGGTGAGATTGTCGCGGTTGCAAAGGCACTCCGAGCGCGTGCGACTACGGCCGCCGCACGTGATGCCCGCACAATCGACACCTGCGGCACGGGCGGCTCTGGGGTCGACACATTCAACATCTCCACGACCGCGGCGTTCGTTGTCGCCGGAGCGGGCGTCTCTGTTGCAAAGCACGGCAATCGAGCCGCGACCAGCCGGGCGGGCAGCTTCGATGTGCTCGAAGCGCTCGGAATTCGAATTGACCTACCTATCTCAGTCTGCGTCGACATACTCGATGAAGTGGGTATCGCCCCGTTCTTTGCACGCACGGCCCATCCCGCATTCAAACATGTCGCCCAGGTTCGAATGGAGTTAGGCGTACGAACATTGCTGAATTGTCTCGGCCCGCTGCTTTCACCGATCGGCGCGCGCTATCAGGTCGTGGGCGTCTACGAGAAGGGTTTGGTGGAAAGTCTCGCCGGAGCGTTGCTCGAACTCGGCGCGGAACGCGCGCTGGTCGTGCACGGCGAGGATGGGATGGATGAGCTGACTACGACGGGTCTGAGCCATGCTGCATTGGTGGACGCGGGTGAGGTCAGAGTCATGACAATTGACCCAATCGCACTCGGCCTGAAGAAGGCCAGCGTGAGCGACCTCGCGGGCGGGAGTCCGACGGAGAACGCGAAAACCACGCGAGCGATCCTGGCTGGCGAAAAAGGGCCGGCGCGCGACATCGTATTGCTCAACGCGGCCGCGGCTCTCTGGGTCGTAGAGGCTGTGCCCACGCTCGAGCAGGGACTCGTTCGCGCGGCGCGCAGTATCGATGAGGGCGCCGCAACCGCGAAACTCGAGGCGCTCTGCGCGGCGACCGCGCGAGTTGGAGAAGCGCAGTCGGCATGACGATCCTCGACGAAATTCTGGCGCACAAACGTTTCGAAGTGAGCGAGGCAAAGAAGAGTCGCGATGCTGCCAAGCTGTCTATCGAAGCCAGAGCTTCCTCACACGTGCCTGTTGGATTTCGCGAAACGCTCCGATCGAACTCCGGCGCGTCGGTGATTGCGGAAATCAAACGTCAGTCCCCCAGCAAGGGATTGATTCGAGAGGATTTCGACGCAGTTGCGATCGCGAAGGCGTATGTTGCCGCCGGCGCCGCGTGCATTTCCGTCCTGACGGACCAGCGGTTTTTTGGCGGCAGTCTCGAAGACCTGGTGCGTGTTCGCGAGACCGTCGACATACCACTTTTGCGCAAAGATTTTGTAATCGACGCCTATCAGATAGACGAGGCCCGAGTTGCGGGAGCGGACGCAGTCTTGCTCATCGTTGCCGCACTCGATCCAGACACATTGAAGACTCTCCATGAATACGCCAAGGCTCTGGGTCTCGATGTCCTCGTTGAAGTCCACGACGATCGGGAGTTGGATATCGCGCTCCTGATCGGTTCGGATCTGATCGGCGTCAACAACCGAGACCTTCGAAGCTTCGATGTCGATCTCGGTACGACGGAGCGGCTCGCCGCCCGGCTGGCAGGCCGGGAAGTTGTCCTGGTTGCTGAGAGCGGGATCGCGTGCGCCGAGGACGTGGCACGGCTCGAACGTGCCGGTGCTGCCGGATTTCTGATTGGAGAAGCATTGATGCGTCAGCCCGATCCGGGTGAAGCGCTCAGAGCAATACGGAGGATGTCGTGATCGGAAGTGTACGAATTAAGATCTGCGGCGTGATGACGCCCGATGACGCCTTGGCCGCGGTGGACGCGGGCGCGGACCTGATCGGGATCAACTTCGTCGCGGGTTCGAAGCGAGAGGTCGATCCGAAGCAGGCGCGCGAGATCTGCGAAGTCCTGGAGGGGTGCGGCGTCGAGCGAGTTGCGCTTTTTCGCGATGCGCGGTGGGACAAGATCGACGGAATCCTTCGGCGCGTGCCCTTTGAGCGAGTCCAATTTCACGGCTCCGAGACCGAAGAAGAAATAGAGGCGATCGATCTCCCCACGATCAAGGCGATTCGTGGGGCCGATCAAGAAGCGGCAGAGACTTATCCGGGCTCGATCTTGTTGCTCGATCATCCCCATCAAGGCGGCGGACAAGGGCAGGCGTGGGATTGGAGTGAGGCCGAGGCTCTGATCGCACACGGTCACGATGTCATCATTGCCGGCGGATTGACTCCAGAGAACGTGGCGGACGCACTGGCGGATGTGGGCGAAATTCCTCCCTGGGGCGTCGATGTCGCGACGGGTGTCGAGGGCGAGGACTTTCGCAAGGATCCAGCCAAGATGCGCGCATTTATTGAGGCCGTGCGGCGCCGAGAGGAGCTTGTCGAAGCCGAGAAAGAGTCTGGAGAATCGATTTGAAGAGTGAGCCCGACGATCACGGGATGTTTGGCGAGTATGGTGGCCGCTTCGTTCCCGAAATGTTGATCAGCGCTCTGGACGATCTCGTCGAGGCCTCTACGCGAATTCTCGCGGATCTTTCATACGTGTCCGAACTCGATGGCTTGCTCAAGAATTATGCCGGACGGCCGACTCCGCTCACCTTCGCGAAGCGCCTCACCGAAAAATTCGGAGGTGCTCGGATCTACCTGAAACGCGAGGACCTGGCCCATACCGGTGCTCACAAGATCAACAACGTGCTGGGACAAGTTCTTCTCGCTCGCTACATGGGAAAGAAGCGCATCATCGCCGAGACGGGTGCCGGACAGCATGGAGTCGCGTCGGCGACCGCAGCCGCGCTGCTCGGCCTCGATTGCGAAGTCTACATGGGCGCAGAGGACATGCGGCGACAGGCGTTGAACGTCTTTCGAATGGAGCTCCTCGGGGCCCGCTGCATCGCGGTCGAGAGTGGATCGCGGACGCTCAAGGATGCCATCAACGAAGCAATGCGCGATTGGGTGACGAACGTCGAGACGACCTACTACTGCATCGGTTCAGTGATGGGGCCTCATCCTTATCCGACGATGGTTAGGAACTTTCAGCGCGTGATCGGGGTCGAGGCACGCGAGCAGATTCTAGAGGTGGAAGGTCGACTCCCGGATGCGCTGGTGGCCTGTGTAGGCGGCGGCTCGAATGCGATCGGGCTCTTTCATCCGTTCGTCGAGGACGAGGGTGTCCGGATGATCGGCGTAGAGCCCGGCGGAAAAGGACTCCAATCGGGTCGCCATGGCGCGACGATTACGACCGGAGTACCCGGAATATTTCACGGCAAGCGGACGCTGGTGCTGTCCGATGACGACGGACAGATCTTTCCGGCGCATTCGATCTCGGCTGGACTCGACTATCCGGGTGTCGGACCGGAACACGCTTATCTCCGGGACGTGGGTCGCGCCGAGTATGTGGTCGCAACTGACGATGAGGCGCTCGATGCCTTTCAAATACTCTCGAGATACGAGGGCATCATTCCCGCGCTGGAAAGCTCACATGCGATTGCTCATGTTCGAAAGCTCGCGCCGACGCTCCCCGAGGACGGACTCATCATCATCAATCTCTCCGGTCGCGGCGACAAGGATGTCGATGAAGTTCGAACGATTCTCGGTTCGCGCCAGACGGGAGCAAACTGATGGGGAGAGGCAAAGGGCGCATCGAATCTCGCTTCGACATGCTGCGGGAGAAGGGTGAGAAAGCGCTGATCCCATTTCTCACCGCGGGTGATCCTGATCTCGAAACCACAGAGGCACTGGTCCTTGCGATGGCGGCCGCCGGTGCGGACATCATCGAGTTGGGTGTACCGTTTTCGGATCCGAGTGCCGAAGGGCCGACGATCCAGCGATCGAGCGCTCGTTCGCTTGCGGCAGGAACGAGCCTTCGCTCGATTCTGCGGCTCGTCGATCGACTGCGGGCGCGTGTTGAACAACCGATCGTCTTGATGGGCTATGCGAATCCGGTTCACGCGATGGGCGCCAAAGCCTTCGCCAAGGTCGCAAGCGAGGTCGGGGTCGATGGGATCATCATTCCGGACCTCACGCCCGAGGATGGCGCCCCCTATCTCGATCCGATTCGAGAAGCTGGCATCGACGTCATCCTGCTCGCGGCACCGACCACTCGCCCGGAAAGACTCGAGATGCTCATGCGGGAGACGCAAGGATTTCTCTATTATGTATCACTACAGGGCGTGACCGGCGCGCGCGCATCGATGGCCCCCGATGTCGAAGAAAAAGTGCGAATCGCAAAATCGCTAGGCGAAATGCCCGTGTGCGTTGGGTTTGGTGTGGCGACTCCCGAGCATGCTGAGACGATTGGTGCCTACGCGGATGGCGTAGTCGTCGGGAGCGCGATCGTCGACAAGATCGAAAGCGCCGTTTCCGATGGAAGGGCCGGGGCGGGCACTCCTGCCGACGCCGCGGGGAGGGATAACGCCGTCGAAGAAGTCGCGCGATTCATCGAGGATCTGAAGAGGCCGCTTCGCCGCTGAGTTCGCCATTGGTCAGTCGAGAGACCAGCGCAGCGACTTGTGCGCGTGTTTCCTCCCGGGTGCCAGAATTATCGATGACGTGGTCAGCCATCGCGCGTTTTTCATCGATCGGGAGTTGAGCCGCGATTCTGCGCTCGGCTTCAGCCGCATCACAGCCATCTCGAGCCATGGTTCGTTCGAGCTGGACCTCACGGCTGACCCAGACGCAGAGCGTCTCGTCGAAGTTGCCAGTCGCGCCGCTTCCGCGTCCACTCACGCGCCCTTCGAACAAGAGGGGAATGTCGAGCACCACGAGTGGGTTCCCGGCCTCGACCGCCTGCTTCGCCCGTCGCATCATCTCGGCAACCACCGGAGGGTGCACAATTGCATTGAGGCGTACGCGCGCGTTCTCATCTCGGAATACGATCGCGCCCAGAGCTTCGCGATCGAGCGATCCATCCTCCGCGATGACATCCGAGCCAAACGCCGCGGCGATTTCTTTGAGTAGAGGTTGGCCGGGTGCCTGCTGCTCGTGAACGATCGCGTCGGCGTCGATTGTCGTCGCACCCAGCTCCTTGAGGATCTGGGTTACGGTGGTCTTGCCCGAGCCTATGCCTCCAGAGAGTCCGAGAACACATGTCATGGGGACAGCATCGCTCGTGAATGCACGCCGCTCAAGCCCCGTCGTTGGGCTCCGCGCCCGCGATGATGACGCAGTTCTTGCCAGCCGCCTTGGCCCGATACAGCGCCCGGTCCGCTTCGGCGAAAAAATCGCGCCTATCCCCGTCGAAGGGCGCGACACCGAGCGAGATCGTGATTTCGATCGGTTTCATGCTGTCGCCAACGATGAGTCGCGTGGTTTCAACAGCCATGCGGATCTTTTCAGCGAGATGGACCGCGCCCGCCAAATCCGTGTTCGGCATCAGGATCACGAATTCCTCGCCGCCGTAGCGGGCGATCAAATCCGATTCACGAGCCGAATCGTTCATGATCGACGCCAGGCACACCAGGACTTCGTCGCCTGCAGCATGGCCATGCGTATCATTGAGAAGCTTAAAGTCGTCGATATCGACCAGAATCATCGACAAGGGTTGCCTGGTGCGACCAACACGCTTGATCTCTCGCGCCAGATGGTCCTGGAAATATCGATGATTATGGAGTTTTGTGAGGCCGTCCGTGATCGATAGCTGAGCGAGAATTTCATTCGCTTGCTGGAGCTCTTCATTTTTTTCAGCGAGTCGAAAGCGGTCCTGTTCGATTTCTTCCTGGCTGTTTCGGAGTTTTTCCATCATGCCATTGAAGCTTCGCGTGAGCAGCCCGAGCTCGTCGTCGTTATTCGCGGGCAGGGGAATCTGGTAGTTGACCTGTCCTTCGGCGATTCGCCTCGCTCCCTGCGACAGCGCCTCGATCGGCTTCATGATGGCGAGCGTGATCTTGTATGCGAGGACGCTGAAGAGCAGGATGATGCAGATGTCGACGATGAAGATCTGATTGGTGATTTCGGTGGCGGGGGCAAAGGCGCGGACATGCTCGGATTCGGCGACGAGGTACCAACCCGTACGGTCGAGCGGAGTGAGGGCACCGATCAGACGATTGCCCGC
>JAQBEG010000220.1:0-3362 GCA_032123985.1 Deltaproteobacteria bacterium | reverse complement strand
GGCTCAGCGTGAGCTTCGATATAGCTCCAGCGATACGTCTCCTGCGTGCCCGCCGGTATCGCGGCGGGATAATCGAGAAGGAGCTTGAATGCGTCCGGGACCTCACTTTGGATCGTGTGACTGGCCTTCGCCGCCGTTCTCAAATCTTCGGCCGCAGACCGCTCTTTGCCGCCGGATCGTTGGTAGGGCGCAATGCCGGCCAGCCCCTTCGCCTTGTAGGCCTGAACCCGGGCGAGCATCGCGGCCTGAACGACCGCCTCTACCTGGCTGGCCGTCGGATTCTTGCCGAGCTTGGCGAGCGCTTCGAGTTCCTCCGTCGAGAGGTTCAGGTCGTCTCCGGCTTTGGCGCGTGCGAATTCACGAACGTCGTCTTCGCGTAGTTTCAGCCCGGCAAAATTCTCGAGGGTGGGATTCTCCGGAAGAATCGAAAAGATGATCGTCTGCTCGTCGACCTCGTCGAGCATTCCGCTCTCGCCGCGCTCGACGAGCTGGTCTGGCAGGACATCCGCCACAACGAACGCCATGGTCGCCACGAGTTCACGGTCGTTGCTGGCCTCGGCGGTTCCGGAAATGATCTCGCCGGATTTTGCTGCCTCGACATCGTCTGGCGAGAGCTGCATCGCGGTCAGGAAATCCTGAAGCTGGAGCGTCGGAGGGGCTCCCGAAACAGGCAAGGCGATCAGGACCGCGGTGATCCCCACCAGACACCATCTGCGTTGTAGTCGCGTCATCTTCCGTCCTCCATGCCAGCCTGATCGGCTTTCCTTCGAGAAGCTCGCGCATTTCCGCCCTCGAGACCAGAGGCCGCTCGATCTGCACGTCGATGTCCGGAATGCGGCTGCATTGTGATTTCTCGCCGGTCTGCAAGCATCTTGGACATGAAGACGAACCTCGCGCGATCCCGAAAGTTGCTGTGGCGGGTCACTTTGGTTTGGGTGCTCTTATCGGCGTCATCTGCTCCGATCGCGCTCGCAGATGACGCGGCGGTGATTCCGCTTCCCCCCGATGTCGCCAAGGATCTAGAAATCCTCGGCACTGGCGTCGTCGGAAAAGCATTGCCCGCTCCCCCCGATTACGGACATCTACGAATTGCTCAACCTCGGTTCCGGCATCTGGGATTACAAGATCGTGCACGGGGGCAAGGCCGGACAGGAGGTGCGCAGTGAGACCTACGAAAAGCTGCCCGGAAAAGACGGTTCCACGGTCTGGAAACGCACGATCGGAACAAAGTTCGTCGAATACCTGACCATCGAAACCAATCATGACTACGGGAAGAATCTCGAAGACGATCTCGACGTCGGGTACAGCTCCCGATTCCTTCCCGGTATGATCTGGCTCGGAAAAACCGAGGCGGGAGTCACGCGCACGATCGATAGCAAGATCGAAGCCTTCAAGACCGGCACGCCCGATCATATTTCCTATAGCGGCAAGCTGACGGCCAAGCTCAGCTATGTCGGACAATACGAAGTGACGACGCCGGCGGGAACCTGGCCGGCGATCCTTGCGCGGTCTGCATACGACATCAAAGTGGGTCCTGCCGACGTGACCGATACGGCCTACATGTTCTTCGCAAAGGGGGTCGGCAAGATCGCGGAAGTAGAGGCGACACGGGTCTCGGCCATGCTCGTCTACCACTCGAACACGAAGGTCGCGAAGCTGCTGACTAAATATCCGAAACGTTGATGGACGTGGATCCGTCGCTCGGACTTCGAGCGGCTTTCTCGGTCTCCGCAGGACTGAGTACGACGTAGGAGCCTGACCCAAGACTCGTCGCGACGCCCCTTCGCCGATGCATCACCGCTGGCGGCGTTGCGAAACCTTGCTGTAGCCAGCTAGAGCGGCGGCTCCGCGCCTTGCCAGCGGCGCGCCTCGACGCTCGGGCTTCCCACGAAAGTCTTGGGTCAGGCTCCTAACTCGCGGGGACCGCGAATATCGTAATGAAGCCGAGAACGATGGCGAGAAGCGCCATGCCCAAACGCTGGACCATGGAGCGGCTTACGCTGATCGCCACCAGGCATTGCAACAGGTAATAGAACGCAAAGGCTCGGGAAGCCAAGGCGAGAATCTCGTAGGTATTCCCGGACCAGGTCAGAGCGAGCGCTCCGCTTCCCACGAACAGACAGCCCCATTTCGAGCTTATATGTCCGTGCGTCGCTTCCGCGAGGTTTCCGGTCGCTGCGAGCGTGTCCGCCACCGCCGCCGAGAACTGGCTCAATGCAGCGGCGATGATCAACGGCGTCACGAGAAGAGCGCTGACCGTTCCAACGAGCGCGATGAGACTGTCGTCATCGTATTTCCCGTTCAGGCTATACAAGAGCGGCAGGGCGAGCGTGACGAACGCGATATAGACGACCGTCGAGAAAATCTGGGCCCATCGCGAAGCGCGGATCCGGAGATCAGCCGGATAACGGTCTCCAAGATACCGCGGTGTCTCGAAGCCCTGAACGACGATCAACGTTCCAGCTACGATCGTCAGGACCGCCCAGGGCGTATGGTCGAGCGCCTTGATCATCGTGAGTCCGGACGGCGACTGCCAGGCACTCCAATCGCGGACTCCAAAGCCGACAATCAACACCGCGATGATCGCCAGCGTGACGTAGAGCGCCCACTCCTCGAGAGAGTCGAGTAAGTCGAGACCCCTCACGACGCCGATTATCGTGATGAGGATGATGACAGCCGAGGTCAGTAGATCCTCGTTGATCCCTGCGTCCGCATTCAGTCCGCCTAGCACGAACGCGGATAGGATATGGAGATAGAGGCAGACCGACACCACGTACGCGATCACGAGTGCCAGATCCGAAGAACGCTCGAGCGCGAGCGTGGCCTCTCCAGGCTGACCCGCCAGAACCGGCTCCGCGTGTTTGATGTTGAATCGAATCACGCTTCCCACGGCGTAAGCCACCACGCAGACGGCCGCCATGGCGAGTACCGAGTAGGGACCCACCGATCCGGCGAGAATCGGAACGATGACGAGGAAACCGCTTCCGAAAATCGAAGCGAGTGGCGTGGCCGTTGCAGCGATGATCGGCTTCACCAGATCCTCTCTACGGCAGATCGATCACCCAGGCGTCCTCTTCGAACCAAAGGGCCCGCAATCGGTCGAGTGTTCCCGTTCCTTCGAGCATCTTTAAATAATTCTGGACGACGTTCGTCAACAAATGGGCATCGGAAGAAAGAGCAACGCCGATTGGCTCGAAGCTGACTTTCGAGATCGTCGTCGCTAGGCCTACGTCTGGATGCTGGTAGAGGGCCAGGATGGTGATCGGATAATCCGCGATCATGGCGTCGACCTCGTCATTCAAGACCTTCTGAATCGCGTCGTCATAGTCGGCTACCGCGACCAACTCGACTTCCGGAAGCTC
>JAQBEG010000219.1:0-2954 GCA_032123985.1 Deltaproteobacteria bacterium | reverse complement strand
GGAGGCCTTTCTCGATAAGGGCATCGAGGTTCTCTTCCTGACGGATCCGGTTGACGAAGTCTGGGTCAGCCAGGGGCCGATCAGCTATGACGGCAAGCCCTTCAAGAGTGTTGGCCATGGTGAAGTCGAACTCGGCTCAGACGAGGACAAGGAGAAGGCGAAGGAAGCCCTCGAGAAGGAGGAGAAGAGTTTCGGCGATCTCTTGCAAGCGATGAACGCGGCGATTCAGGACGAGGTAAAAGAGGTGCGACTCTCCAGTAGGCTGAAGAGTTCGGCATCGTGTCTCGTGCTGGAGGAGGGCGATCTCTCGCCCCAGCTCGAGGCGATGCTGCGACAGGCGGGACAAGAGATTCCGGAGCGGAAGCCGATCCTTGAACTCAATCCAGAGCATCGAGTGCTGAAACGACTCGGAGAGCGATTCGAAAAAAATCCGACGGATCCCAAGATTGCGGACTCGGCGCGGCTTTTGTTGGGGCAGGCGATTCTGGCCGAAGGGGGTCAGCTCGAGGATCCGACAGGCTTCGCCGAGCTCGTCAACAGCTTGATGGTGGAAGCGCTCTAGGGGATGATGGGTTCTGATGCAGAATATGAATGACCTCGGGCAACCGATCGGCTTTCCCCTCGACGATTGGACAGGGGCCAGCGCGCCCGATCTCGAACCGATGGTCGGGTTGCGTTGCCGACTCGAACCGCTCGATGCGGATAGGCACGCCGCGGCGCTTCACGCGGCGTATTCCGCGTATCGGGATGGGGGAAACTGGACCTATCTTCCGTACGGCCCGTTCGAGAATGCTGTGGCGTACGGCGAATTCGTGAACGGGATCCAGCAGACCGGGGATACGCTTTTCTTCGCAATCGTCGATCGTGCTCTGGAAACACCGGTGGGTGTCGCCAGCTATCTGCGCGCCGCACCGGCGATGGGGTCGATCGAGGTGGGGCATCTGAGTTATTCGCCTGCGCTCCAGCGGACACCGGTTTCGACAGAGGCGATGTATTTGATGATGAGGCGAGTCTTCGACGATTGGGGATACCGACGGTATGAATGGAAATGCGATAGTTTGAACGCGCCTTCCGTCGCGGCGGCGAAGAGGCTGGGCTTTCGCTACGAGGGCAAGTTTCGATACCACGTTGTCTTAAATCGTCGCAATCGAGATACCGCGTGGCTATCGGTGACGGTCGAGGAATGGCCGGGTATCCGAGCAGCGATGGAATCGTGGCTGGACCTGGACAATTTCGACGACGCCGGCATGCAGAGAAAACGGCTCGGGGACTTGATGCCGCCGTCGGCCGGAACACCCATTGTCGTCGACACGGATCAAGCTTAGAGATCACGCCAATCGCCGAGAGGTTCGCCAGTATGTATATCGCGATGAATCGATTCCGAATTGCCCTTGGGCGGGAGCGGGATTTCGAGAAGATCTGGCGCGAACGAGACTCGCATTTAGATGGAGTCCCCGGTTTCCGCTCTTTTGATCTACTGCGCGGCCCTGTAGACGAAGAGTGCACCCTGTACGCGTCGCATACGTTATGGGAGACCGAAGCCGATTTTCGCGCCTGGACCGAAAGTGAAGCTTTCAAGCAGGCCCATGCACAGGCTCGGGCCCCGAGTGGCACCTATCTTGGCCATCCTGTCTTCGAAGGCTTCGAGAAAATCCTCTAGCCCATCAGCAATCACGCGATGTGACCCTTGACCCGGATCGTGTCGCATCCCACGGAACCGATCTCGCCGGAACGGCCCTCACCAAACGAAACGCCAATCCGATTCGCAGATCGACTCCCACTTTCCAACCGTTGCGTTAATGTTCTTCGAACGCGAGCGCCATGAATTGCTCCGAGTCGGAGGATCGACCCTGGAAAGCCTCGCCGCATCGTCCGCGCGAGCGCAGCCAACAGAGCTGCGCGTTTCGGATGCCGGATTTATCCAACTCGAGAATGTACGACTGACCTTCGGTCATCGAAGGGTATTCAGTTCGCTCAACTGCTCCATGCGCAAGGGCCAGACCCATGTGCTGCTCGGCGGCAGTGGCACCGGCAAGAGCACGATGCTCCGGATGATCGGCGGCCTGCAGCGCCCCGACTCCGGCACGGTCCGCGTGGCGGGTCATTCGATGACGACCAAGACTGAGTCTGAGCTTGGGGAGATCCGTCGGGGGATCGGCATGCTCTTCCAGAATGGTGCGCTGTTGGATTCGATGAGCGTGCTCGGGAACGTGGGTCTACCGCTACGTGAACATACGAAGCAATCCCGTGAGGCCATTCATCAGCGTGTGGCGAGAGTGCTTCACGCCGTCGGGCTTGCGGAGGATGTCGAGCCGTTGCTGCCGCGGGAGCTGTCGGGTGGGATGCTGCGTCGGGTGGCCTTTGCGCGCGCGATCGTGATGGAGCCCGAAATCGTGTTGTGCGACGAGCCTTTCTCGGGACTCGACCCTCTCAACGTGACCCGCATCGAAGAGCTCCTGATGCAGCTCAACCGTGATCTGGGTTTGACGATCGTCGTGACCTCCCACCATATGGCGTCTTCGCTCCGTATGGCTGATCAGATGATCCTGCTGCGCGACGAGGGATGTGTCGCGGGAACGCCGGAAGATCTCGCGGACCACGCCGATGAGGACATCAAGGAATTCCTCGGTGAAGACGGTCGGGCCTATCTCGCTCGACTTCACGAACTTCGCGCTCGGAGTGGCACGTGATCGGGATCATTCGTGAAATCGGAGCGAAGGCGAACCAGTTCATCGAGGAATTGGGACGCGTCGGAAATTTCGCCGGCGCATTGATGGTCGCTGTGACCCCAGCCTCCGACGCGATTCGGCTTCTTCATTCGCGCGCTCTACGACGCGGGCGTTCTCTCTGTTGCCCTGATCTGCATGTCTGGCTTCACGGTCGGCATGGTCCTCGGGCTTCAGCTCTATACAACGCTCACTCGTTTCGGCGCGGAAGAGGGGTTGGGTGCGGTC
>JAQBEG010000218.1:0-3182 GCA_032123985.1 Deltaproteobacteria bacterium | reverse complement strand
GCCATAGTGAAGTAGTCCGTAGACCACACACGCGATCGGGTTCTTGAAGTCGAAGGGCAGTCCGGCCGCCTGATAGGTCCAGGCCTGCCAGCTATCGAGAGGAACGGCGCCATAGGCCATCGCTAGAAGCGCCTGGTAGCCCGTGTTGTAGGTCGCCATGGCCATGCACGGCAAGAGCGCGAATACGACCGTGATCATTAGTCGCTTGTTGTCGATACCATCGCGGACATGCGAGGCCGTTCGCGTCACGTCTCCGGGGGTAAAGAGCCCAGTGAATTGCGCTTCCCAGAGCGGATAGAAGAATTCGAGCTTGCCACCCTTTTCGAAATGGTGCTTGACCTTGAGGTGTGCGTCCTTGAGGAACTGCATGGCCCGCTCAGCCCTCCTTCTCGATGATCTCGAGGTTCTTTCGCAAAATGGGACCGTAGTTCGTCTTGCCGGGACACACGTAGGTGCAGAGCGCCAGATCTTCTTCGTCG
Source organism: Deltaproteobacteria bacterium (assembly GCA_032123985.1). Taxonomy (GTDB): domain Bacteria; phylum Myxococcota_A; class UBA9160; order UBA9160; family UBA4427; genus UBA4427. The sequence goes on along the minus strand of JAQBEG010000218.1, from coordinate 2,703 downwards.
AGTTCGAGAACACCGAGCTGCTCGGCGCGCTCGACGTCTCCGACGATCAGGGCACGCAACAAAAAGGTGGGCAGGATGTCCATGGGCATGACTTTTTCGTATAGCCCTATCGGAATCATCGCGCGGGGAGATCCGTTGGTGCTCGTCGTGAACCTGAAGCGCTCCGGCTTGAAGATCTTCGAGAGAGATAGATCCGAGTGACGGAAAAGAGATCGGCGCCAGGGCTGAGCCAGCCGAGAAAGACGTTCTCTCGATCCTCCTCGAGTAGACTGATTTGGCGGTCGTAACGTCCCATGAAATCGAAGGCTTCGCCGTGCGCTCGCTTGCCTTCGAGTACTGAGCCGGAAATGACGCGCATCTCCACGCCCTTCGACTGGGCGATGTCGGAAGAGACGATCTCGCTGACCCGAGCGCCGATCCGTGTTCGCTCGAGCCGGGGATCTTTGACCCTCGGACCGGCGATCGAAATGACACGGGAAACGTCCAGATGACCCGTCGAAAAGAGTCGGCCGACAGCGGCGACGTCCTGGTAGCCGATATGCCAGACGGAGTGCTCGCGGTTGACTGGCCGCAGTCGATGAATATGAAGTCCGACCGTGCCCGATGGATGCGGTCCCGCGAAGCGCTCCACTCGGACCCCTTCTGGAGCCTGGTCGCCGATCTCCGAATATTCGCCGACGCAGAGATAGGTCGGACCATCGAGGAGCCTGGCGACGAGGCTTGCGCCGAGCACGAAATCATCCATCTGATCTTCGAGGACGACTTCCGGGTTCGGCGCATGCGGATTCGTGTCGGTGGCCGTAATGAAGAGGGCATCGACCTGGCCGTCGGGTGAGGGGACCTTACTGAAAGGGCGTTCGCGAATGGCGGTCCAGAGTCCGGCCTCGACCAGTAGGCCGCGGATCTGGTCTCGCGAAAGAGATTCCGGTGCGGCACCCGTGTAGCAGGTGAACGAAGCGAACTCGTCCGGGCCCGGCTCGCCGCGTCGCTCCGTGTCCGAGAGATCGATCACAACGGACTGAAGGGCGCGTCGCTCCCCGCGATGGATGCCGATCACGCGGCCAGCGCCTGGCGCTGTATGCATCACTCCCGGCGATCTGCGGTCTTCGAAGAGGACCTGGCCTCGTTTGACCGTTTCGCCCTCTTCGACGTGCATGCGGGGCTTCATGCCCGGAAAGTCGTCGGCCATCACCGCGACCTGAGTACACGGGGTCATGTCGCGCACGACCTGAAGTGGTTTCCCCGGAATGGGGAGGTCGAGGCCCTTCTCGGTCTTATGCAGTGCCATGTTTGCTCGGTGTCGGTGCTAGGCCGATCCGACGCGACGCGACGGATTCGGCGGATTCGACGAACTCTGTTTCAACGATCCTCTCGTGGCGGGAACGGTCGGGCTCATGCCCTGACGCAAGCCAACCCGTCTCGTGTCTCGAATCACACCCCTGGGTGACGAAAGTCAACGATTTCGAAAGGATTCTGCCTTTTGGAACGGGCGAGAGAGTAGGGTCCAGCCGGGGTAGTTTCAACTGGATTGCGCGTTGCTGAGGCCGCTCGGAGGAGATTGGAAGCAGATTTTTTAACGGTCTTCGACGCAACCAGAATGGGCAGATGTCCGGCAGGTCTTTTCACTAGATCCCCGCAGTTGCGGGTGTCACCCACAGGCGCAGCAACACTCGAAGCTGGAAGATACCGGACCTTCGAGTCGCTGTGAGGGCAATGCCGGAATGGCTGTTAAGTGAGTAAGGGACAACTTCGTGCCCGCGGGAGTCTCGAAGAGACGCATTTGGCGCGAGATTTATGTTGAAGTGTATTGTGCGCAAAGGGTACGATAGAGATAGCATTGATGGGCTGCAACATTTCCGGGCGAGCCATGGAGTCGTTTCATCCAGGCTGTTCGTCTAACCGGGAGAAGAGAAGAACCGAACGCCCGAGAGAGCTCGAGATTGGAGGTCGTGATGAGAGAACCCAACCAGATCCTGACGGCACGGGACCTGATGGCGACGAACTTGCTGGTATTCAGGCCTGAGCAAACGCTTCTCGAGGCGATCGAGGCTCTGATCAAGCAGGGCGTGTCGGGCGCGCCGGTCGTCGACGACGCGGGCGAACTCGTCGGAGTCCTTTCCGAACTCGACTGTCTGCGGATGTTGGCGTCGGATGAGTTCTATCTGCAACAGCAGGAGGAAGGCGCACGGGTCAGACAGTTCATGTCGCGAGGTGGCCGAACGATTCCTGCGGACCTTGGCATCTATGCGATCTCACATTACTTCCTGACGACTCGGGTTCGACGTCTGCCGGTCGTGGAAAACCGGAAGCTGATCGGCCAGGTCAGCCGTCGCGACGTATTGCGGGGCATGGAGGTGATGAGCAGGAAGCGTCTCGTTCGAAAGCGCTACCCGGATTATCGGGCGCCCGCTTAGCGCACACCCCGCGCTGGCCGGAGTTCCGTCGATGGGGTCGGCCGTAGTCTGCTGATGGAGTCGGATGGAGTCGGATGTCGGATGGAGGACAGCGGAGGCCGTCCGGATTAGTCGCTACCTAGAATGATCCCGCTCGTCGGGACACCCGTGCCGGCGGTGACCAACACGTGCTCCACGTTCGGTACCTGGTTGACCGCCGTTCCGCGGATCTGCCGGACACCCTCAGTGATCCCGTTCATGCCGTGGATATAGGCTTCGCCCAGCTGTCCGCCATGGGTGTTGATCGGAA
>JAQBEG010000217.1:0-3560 GCA_032123985.1 Deltaproteobacteria bacterium | reverse complement strand
CCCCCTGTGCGATCGTCCACAGCACGAAGGGGATCAGCACGGCCGAGGAAGCCAGGCGCTTCATCAGATCCGTCTGCCGCGTCGACTTCTTTACGGCCGCTGCGGCCGCCTCTGCAGGGTCCAGTGCATCGCCTGCGACGAACGCTGCGTCCGCGCCCGATTCGCCTTCGGCCGGCCTCGCATCATCGAGAATTTCAGTCGGCGCCTCACTCACGAAGCTCTCTCCCGTGCGCAGTCGAACTTGAAACGACCTACGAAATTCCGTTCATGTCGTTCCGGTATGCCCGAAACCACCCTCGCCCCGATCGGTCGCATCAAGCACTTCCACCTCGACCCACGACGGGCGCACGACGGGCGCCACGACGAGCTGGGCAATGCGATCTCCGCGACCGATCTGGAACTCGACCGTCCCGGCATTCATCAGGATCACCTGAATCTCTCCGCGATAGTCTGAGTCGATCGTACCGGGCGCGTTGGGGATCAGTATGCCATGCCGAAGCGCCAATCCGCTGCGCGGGCGAATTTGCGCCTCGAATCCCCCGGGTAGCGCAATGCGCCAACCGGTCGGAATCAACCGTCGTTCTCCAGGGAGAATTGAAATGGGCTCGGTCACCGCCGCGCGCAGGTCGAGTCCTGCCGCTCCCTCAGTCGATGCTCGAGGGAGCGGCAGGTCCTTGGCGTGTGCGTCCCGAGTGATTTCCACCCGGAGCCGCGGCGTTGCTCCACGAGCTGCCGTTTCGAGAGAATCCGGCTCGCTCAACGAGCCAGCCCTCCTACTCGTCCAGGCCGTCTTGAGCGGCCTGGTCGGCCAGCGCTTCCTTGCGCGACAACCGAATTCGACCCGTCGGATCGATGTCGATGCACTTGGCGAGGACCTCGTCGCCCTCCTCCAGGACATCGGTCACCTTATCGACGCGACCCGCAGCCAGATGGCTGATGTGAATCAGTCCGTCCGTGCCCGGGAAGATCTCAGCGAACGCGCCGAAATCGGCGATCCGCTTGACCTTGGCCAGATAGATCCGGCCAATTTCCGCTTCCTGGGTCAGCTCGTTCACCATCGCCATCGCTTGGGCGACCGCCGCGCCGTCCGGCCCGAAGACCGTAACCCGTCCCGAATCATCCACGTCGATCTTGGCACCCGTCGTTTCCTGAATGGCGCGGATCACCTTGCCCCCAGGCCCAATGATGTCCCGGATGCGATCGGGCTTGACCTGCAGCGTCTCCATCCGAGGCGCAAAGTCATGCAGCTCCTTTCGCGCCTTCAGCCCGAACAGTTCGCCAGACGTGTCCTTGTCCATGCAACCCAGGATATGCAGCCGACCTTCTTTCGCCTGTGTGAGGGCCTTCTCCATGACGTCCCAGTCGATCTCGGTCACCTTGATGTCCATCTGGAGCGCGGTGATTCCCGCTTCCGAACCGGCCACCTTGAAGTCCATATCTCCGAGATGATCCTCGTCGCCGAGAATGTCCGAGAGAATCACCGTTCGCTTTCCATCCGTAATCAGACCCATCGCGATCCCGGCCACGGGCGCCTTGAGCGGTGCTCCGGCGTCGAGTAGAGCCAGGGTCGAACCACAAACCGCGGCCATCGACGACGAACCATTCGACTCGAGAGTCTCGGACACGACTCGCATCGTGTAGGGGAATTCATCGTGGTCTGGCAGCACGGCCGTGATCGCACGCTCCGCGAGCGCCCCGTGTCCCTTTTCTCGCCGGCTCGGACCCCGTAGCGGCCGAGCCTCTCCGACAGAGAATGACGGAAAGTTGTAGTGCAGCATGAAGGACTTCTTGTAGCGCCCGGTCATGCCGTCGATCGTCTGCTCGTCAAAACCACTGCCGAGCGTCGCCGTCACCATGGCCTGCGTTTCACCGCGCGTAAACAGTGCGACGCCATGCGGCCGAGGAAAGGGTCGAACCTCACAAGCGATCGGGCGAATCTCGTTGCCCTTTCGACCGTCGATCCGCTCGCCCGTCGCCAGAACACGCTCGCGCATCAGGTTGCCGCCGAGATCATGAAGGATGTTCTTCACGTTGCCCTGTAGCGCGCGCAGCCCGTTCGATCGCGCCTCGAAGTCGGCCAGTGATTTCACCTGGATCTCTTCGTTTCGATAATCGTCGTCGAATTGCTTTCGAATTTCACTCTCGACGGCCTTGACTGCCGTCGCGCGTGCCTTCTTCTCCTTGATCTGGAAAGCCTCCGCCAGACGATCTCCGGCGAGCTCCGAAATCTTGGCTTCCAGTGCCGAGTTGTCGGCCGGCTCCGGCATCACGAGCTTTTCCTTGCCGATCTTGGCGGCAAGGGACTCGATCATCTGGATGATCGGCTGCAACGCTTCGTGCGCGTGCTTCAGGGCCGCAAGAATCTCGTCCTCGGGAAGCTGGTTGGCGCCACCCTCGACCATCACGATCGAAAGCTTGCTGCCGGCGACGATCAGTTCGAGATCACTCTCTTCGAGGTCCTCGGGCACGGGATTGATGAGGAAGTCCCCATCGACGCGTCCGATCCGGACGGCCGCGATCGGACCGACGAAGGGCAGCTCCGAAATCGCAAGCGCTGCGGAAGCACCTACGAAGGCACACATATCGGCCGAATGTTCCGGATCCGCCGAAAGCACGGTCGCCGTGACCTGGGTCTCGTCGTTGTATCCGTCTGCGAAGAGCGGTCGAATCGATCGATCGATGAATCGGGAAACGAGGACTTCGCGCTCTCCGAGCTGTCCTTCCCGCTTGAAGAAGCCGCCGGGAATCTTGCCTGCGGCCGCGAACTTCTCGACGAAGTCGACAGTCAGCGGAAAGAAATCGATGCCCGGGCGGGGACTCGAATGGACGACGGTCACGAGGACGACCGTATCTCCGTAAGTGACCAGGGCGGCACCCGCCGCCTGTTTGGCAACTTTGCCGGTTTCAATTTTCATGGTCCGGCCGCCGACTTCGACGGACACAGATGTGGGTTCAAACCAATAAGGCATTACGTACTCCTCACCGACCTCTCATCCCCTCATCCTTTTCGAGTCGGAGGAGACGTCGATGTTATTGAAAGCCTGACGACGAGAATGTCCCATCGAATTCACCGGACTCGCCGGAACTCCGTGGGAAAATGCGGGATCACCCATGCGCGAAGGTGGGGGAATTCGCGTATGGCCAACTCCCGCATTCCACGGGGCACCAATGAATCGGCGCAGGCCAATTTTCAGCGCCGTGTTCGAACGAGACCCCGACTGGGGCTCCCTTCGGGTTACGAAGGGCAACGAACACCGCGCCAGAACTCAGGTCGAACAAACGCCGTTCATCGAAAGACGCATTGGTCGACCGAAAAATAATCTTATCGCCGCAGTCCGAGCTCCTGCAGGAGCGCGCGATAGCGGTCGAAATCTTTCGTCTTGAGATAGTCGAGAAGGCGACGTCGCTGGCTTACGAGCTTGAGTAGGCCTCGGCGCGAGTGATGATCCTTCACGTTCGTCTTGAAATGTTCCTGGAGACCCGAGATTCGTTCGGTCATAAGCGAAATCTGAACTTCGGGCGAGCCGGTATCGGCTTCGCCTCGTTTGTGGGCTCCAATG
>JAQBEG010000216.1:0-2702 GCA_032123985.1 Deltaproteobacteria bacterium | reverse complement strand
GCCGCCGCAGTTCGCCCAACGAAGAGTGGCGTTTGTGCCTGCGAGAGATCCATCTCACGATCTTTGGCTGCATCCGTTATGAACTCGGTTGCGACCGATCCCGGATAGAGCACGATCGCCGGGATGCCCTTCGGTTCCAGTTCAATCGCCATATCGGCTGTCAACCGGTCGAGGCCTGCCTTGCCGGCCCCATAGCAAGCGCTGAAATGATAGACCTGTCCGCCCGGTGACGAGACGTTGAGCATCGCGGCGCTCTTAGATGCGAACATCAAGGATGCGGCGTGCCAGCTCGCGACGTAGTGAGCACGTAGTCCGATGCCCACCTGGTCGTCCCAGATCTGGATCGGATGATCCCAGTAGCCGCCGCCCCAGGCGGGTGGACTCGGGATCTTGTAGACGTTGTTGACGAGGATATCGATGTGGTCGACTTCCTTGCCGATCTGCTCGAAGAGGGCGGCGATCTGCTCATCATCGCCGTGGTCACACTGAATCGCACGACCCTCGCCGCCGGCCTCCGTGACTTCGCGCGCTGTCGTGTCGATCGTTCGTTCGCCGTCGCCGACCGTCCTGCCGGTCACGTAGACCGTGCATCCACGCTCGCCGAGCGCGAGAGCGATGCCCCTACCTATGCCACGACTCGCACCGGTAACGACGGCGATCTTCCCCTTCAGGTCTGACATTTGCGTGCCTCTCTCCGTTTCCGGGCGCAATTTCCAGGCGCGCCTCGATTTTGAATGCGTCCTCGTCGAGCGGCACGATAGGGCGCTTCGGCCGCTCGCTCAGCCGTGCAGACTAGCGGGCTAGGGCTTCTCGATCCATTCCTCGAGAAGTGCGTGGAAATGGCGAATCTTGGTTTCGCCATAGTCCGCGAAAATGACAAAGGGCTGCTTCATGGTCTTCAGGCCAGCTTGTACCTTGGGCATGTTGAGAATGTCCTGGTTGAAGACCTTCGCGAGCATTCCCATCTCGGGCGCGAGCGTCCAGTCATCGTCGGGACCGAGCCAGCGGATCGGCGCCGATGGTGGACGTTTTTCGGGATCGGGCGCGGGAGCGAAGTACATGCACTCGTGGATGCACATGTCCGGGTCATCGCCATAGGGCCGGAATCGGTAGACGATGCGATGGAAGCTCCCCCACGGATGGAAGTTCGGGAATACTGTGTAGTAGATCGAGTCGATCAGTTCGGCGTCCGAAACCTCGTCCACGAGGTTGCCTAACGTCTGTCTTAGCGCTTCGCGGACCGGTGCCGCCTGGGCTGCCCGCTGGTTCTTGGCGTCGCCGATGTCGAGCTTTGGGAGCGGGATGGCGTCCGCGTCATCGAACTGCCGCCCTCCAATCCAGTTGCACATGTGCGGATCCACCTGCCCCAGCTCGCCCTCCAGGCGCCCGCCATCCTCGTCGAACAATCCGGAGCGCCCATCTCGCGTCGTAACGCGCACCACGCCGTCCTCGACTCGCTCATAGATCGCGCCACTCAGCGGGTGCTGCCGCCGTGTATACATCGTCTGATCATCGATCTCTTTCCAATCGGCATCGGCGGTCAAATGCGGACTCGGTGTGCCGTTCGGCGACAACGCTCGAGAGTAATTGCCGAAGACGTCATACTTCGTGTTCGCGTCGCCGATCGATTCGAGGATGACGGGGTGGGTCGCGACGACGTGATAGGCCTCGCAAAAGGCTTCTTGCGCCACCTTCCAGTTGCAGCGCAGCAGCTTGGCGACGTGAGCGGCCTTGTATCGGTTCTCGTAGGGAAGGTGGCTGAACTGATCGGAGAGGTTGCCGAGAAAATCCTCCAGCGGTTCCGCGTCCGCGTCGGGGTTGATGAAGATGAATCCCCCCCAGCGGCCCAGCTTGGCCTCCGGCAGGTGAGCCTCGCACGGGTCGACCGTCGGAAAGTCCCATTCGCAGGGGATCTCTTTCAGGCTTCCGTCGAGATTCCAGCTCCAGCCGTGAAATGGGCAGCGTAGTTCGCGAGCCCATTTTCCGTGCGTCTCGCGCAGCAGCCTCCCGCGATGCAGGCAGGCGTTGTAGAAGGCCTTGAAGTCGTTTTCGCCGGAGCGAACGATCAGGAATGAAAGGTGTGCGATGTCGTAGACATGATAGTCGCCGACATCGGGGATATCGTCCTCGTGGCAAGCCATCTGCCAGACGCGCTTCCAGACCTTCTCGACCTCGAGATCATGAAACTCTTTCGAGAAGTAGCGTTCGACCGGGACACGGGTCGGGCCGGGTGGCATGGGCGACTCGACGCGGAGGATCGCCCGAACGGGATGACTGTCCTCGTCGAGGAGTTGTTGATAGGAGATGCCGGCTGATCGGTTTTTTCCTGTGGTTCTTTCGGTCAACGATCGTTCCCCCGGTTTGGCGTCGTCAGACTATTGAAGATCTCCACGAACTCGATTCATACGGCAATCGTAGTTGATTCGCAAAATCGCTGGCGTCGCCCGCGCGGGGACTTGTCCCGACGGGGCCATTCGTGACGGGGCTTCTCCCGGGCTGGACCTCGACCCGCGACACGAGACGGAGGCTGGCGGATTCTTCATCGCACTCGTATCGTCGATCAGCGCGCGACTCAATCCGCGGAGTCCTGCTGGGCGACACAAGATCGAGCCGCCGTTCCGTTCGCATGGTAGGCTGATTCGTTCAAACCAACCCGAGGAGAAGAAATTGGCCCAGACCCAGGACCACGAGATGGTGTCGAT